>JBOHYV010000259.1:0-4227 GCA_050738135.1 Rhodanobacteraceae bacterium
ATACGCACGCCCAGATCATGCCGACCATCGCCCAGCGCCTGACCGAGAAGGACATCACGGCGGTATCCAGTTACGTCGAAGGGCTGCACGCCGCGCCTGCACCCAAGCCGGCGGCTGCATCCCAAACGATCGACTGAATCCGCGCGGTCCGAGCGCGGTCCGTTCAGGGGCGGCGCGACAAACTGCCCCGCCCCCGAAACCCAAACAGGTCTGCGATCATGATCAAACGCACCGCCGTGTTCCTGCTGCTGGTAGCCGTGGCCGGTTTCGCGTTTGCGCAGACGCCGCAGCAGTGGGTGGAAGGCACGAACTACTTCTCGATTCCCAACCCGCAACCCGCCGGTCAGTCCGACAAGGTGGTGGTAACTGAGGTGTTCTCGTTCGCATGTCCCTCGTGCAACCAGTTCGAGCCTTTCCTCGACAAGCTGCGGGCCGAATTGCCCAAGGGCGCGGTGCTGGAGCTCGTACCGGCTTCCTTTCATCCCGGCGAGGACTGGCACGTATTCCAGCGCGCGTATTTCACCGCCAAGGCGCTGGGCCTCGACAACCCCAAGTCGCACGATGCGGTGTTCAAGGCGATCTGGGGGCCGAATGGCCCGCTGGCCACCTACGACCCCACGACCCAGCGCCCCAAGGCGAAGGCCAACATGCCGGGGATCGAGGATATCGCGAAGTTCTACGCCCGGTTCGGCGGCAAGCCCGCCGAGTTCGTGGCGACCGCCAACTCGTTCGCGGTCAACCTCGAGATCAAGCGCGCCGACAAGCAGATCATCGAGTGGGGGGTCACCGGAACGCCCACCCTCGTCATCGACGGCAAGTGGCGGACCAGCCCCTTTGTAGCCGGCAGCTATCAGAAGGCCGTGGACCTGACGCTGTATCTGGTCAACCGGGAACTGGCCGCGAAGAAGACCCAATGAAGTTCCTGATCCCATCGTGACTACCATGTCGAGAGCACTTCGGATTTTCCTGTTGGCTTGCGGGCTGCTGCTGACCGCCGCGTGTTCGGCCCACAACCACGCCGACACTTCGGCCGCAGCGCCGGTTGCAATCGCCGCAACGGCCAGCGCCGCGTCGCCGGCACCCGCATCGACGGCGCCCGTGAACTTCACCGAAGGCGACCACTATGTCCGCCTGAAACTGCCGCAGGGCCAAGCCGCGCCGACCGGCCCGGTCGAAGTGGTCGAGGCCTTTTCCTACGGCTGCCCGCATTGCGCCGAATTCGCGCCTTACATGGACAAGCTGCGTGCCGGGTTGCCGAAGAACGTCGAGGTGCGCTACATGCCGGTGGTGTTCAGCGCGGCGTGGGCGCCGTACGCGCAGGCGTTCTACGCCGCGCGCCAGCTGGGCGTGTTGAAGCAAACCCACGACGCGTTCTTCAAGGCCATGCTGGATCACTACCCGCTCAACTCGCTCCCCGACATGTCCAGGTTCTACGCCCGCCACGGCGTGGACCCGAAGAAGTTCCTGGCCGCTGCTGGCAACGCCAAAACCATGCAGCAGATGACCGCCGACCGGCGTACCGAGATCGGTTGGGGCGTCAACGAGACGCCGACGCTGGTGGTCGGCCGCCGCGTCAGCGGTGCCGACAACGCGCCATTCATCGCGCTGATGCGCAGCGCCGATGTCGACAGCTACGCGCAACTGCAACAACTTGGGCTCTGGATGGTGCAAAAGGTCGAGAAGCGCTGAGACGCTCGTCGCAGTTCAGCGCCCGCGGGTTCCGCTACACGCGACCGCGACCGACAGCATGCTAGTCTCGTTGTGTGATGAAACCCAGGCCCGCTCCCGCTTCCGCTCCTGCCGGCGATGTCGTGCGCATCCTCAGCTGCAACATCCTCGCCGGCGCGAGCGTGCAGCGCTACCACGAGTACTTCACCCGCAGCTGGGGCGCGGTGCTGCCGGGCAAGTACAAGCTCGGCAACCTCGACAAGCTTGCGCGCTCGATTGCGAAATTCGACGTGGTCGGTTTGCAGGAAGCCGACGCCGGCAGCATCCGTTCCGGCTTTCTGAACCAGACCCGCTACCTCGCGGAAACCTCGGGGCTGCCGTACTGGAGCCACCAACCCAACCGCAAGCTGTCCAGCGTTTCACACACCGCCAACGGCCTGATCAGTCGTGCCCAGCCATTCGAGGTGCTCGACTATCCGTTGCCCGGACGGCTGGGCGGACGCGGCGTGTTGCTGGCACGCTACGGCACGGGAAACGAAGCCTTGACCGTGGCGGTTGCCCACCTGTCGCTCGGCGTGCAGGCGCGCCTGCGCCAGATCGATTTCATCGCCGAGCTGCTGCACGACAGCCCGTGCGCGGTGCTGATGGGCGACCTGAACTGCCCGCCCGACAGCCCGGAGCTGCGCACCCTGTTTGCGCACACTTCGCTGGCTCCGCCGGCCGATCCGCAACCGACCTTCCCGAGCTGGCGTCCGCAACGCGCGATCGATCACATCCTGGTCACCTCGCAACTCACGATCGAACGCCAGTGGACCTTGCCCGCCGCTTTTTCCGACCACCTGCCGCTTGCCGCCGAGGTGCACGTGCCGGCGGCCGCATGGAAGGTGGCGGCCTGAGCCGCTGCAATCCCGCGATGCGCCGCTAGGCGGTATCGCACAGGGTGGTGCATCGGTTCGCGGCGGTGCGCTGAACGAATATACGGGAACACCTTCCCGGCGGCTTGCTAAAATCGGTGCATGTCCATCGCCGTATCGAAGCGCACCCATTGGCGCGCGTTCACGCACATCCTCGCTGCAGTGCTGCTGGTCGCCATCGCGGCATCCTGCTTCGCACAAGCCTCCGCAACCACGTCAGCCGTCACGCAACAACGCAATGCGTTCCGGGCGGCGTATGCGGCCGCGCAGAAGGGCCAGGCCTGGCGTCCCCTCGCCAAGGGGCTTTTGCACTATCCGCTGTATCCGTATCTAGAAGCAGCGGCACTGCAGCACGACATCGAGACCGCAACGCCGGCCGAGATCGATGCGTATCTGCAACGCTACGCCGGCATGATTCCGGCCGACGATCTGCGCAAGGCCGAGCTGCGCTGGCTGGCGGAGCAGAAGAACTGGAAAGCATTCCGCCATTTCTACCGACCGGATCTGGGCGACACGCTGACCTGCGACGCCCTGCAGGCGAATCTGGCCGAAGGCAAATCCCTCGACTTCGATCGCGACCTCGCCTCCTTGTGGCGGCAGACCAGCCTGCCATCCGCGTGCACGCCGGTGCTGGACGCCGCGGCCGCGCAAGGGTTGCTGACGCCAAAGCGCGTATGGGCCCGGATCGAACGCGCCGCGGATGCGGGCAGGACCCGCACCATCGAGCAATCGGCCAAGTGGCTGGCAGGCGCCGACGTGGACGCAGCCCGACGCATCGTCGGTGCGCTGAGCTCGCCCGGGGCGCTTTTGAAGAAGGCGTCGACTTTCGCCGACACGCCGCGCAATCGCGAAGCGGTGAGCCGTGCGCTGATCCGGCTTGCGCCACGCGACAGTGCGCAGGCGATCACGTTCTGGCAATCGCTGTCGAAGCGCTCCGCGTTCGACCAGGACAAGCCTTGGCGCGACCGCGTGCTCACGGCGCTGGCGCTCTACGACGCGGTGGATCTCGGCCCCGATGCGCTCGCGCGCCTCACCACCCTGCCCGCCGCCGCGCAAACCGAGGCGACCCGTGAATGGCGGGTGCGGGTGGCCGTGGCGCAGGGCGACTGGAAGGCCGCCGAGGCCGCGATCCAGGCGCTGACGCCGGAAGAAATGCAGCATGACGAGTGGCGCTATTGGAAAGCCCGCATCGCGCAAAAGCTCGGCCGGGATGCGGCTGCACTGGACGACTACACCGCGCTCGCGCAGGAGGCGACGTTCTACGGTTTTCTCGCCGCCGACCGCGCCGACCTGCCGTACTCGATCTGCCCCACAAGCTTCGCCGCCGATCCCGCCATGGACAGGAAGCTCGAAGCGATCCCGGGCTTCGCCCGCGCCTTTGAGTTTTTCGCGCTGGGCATGTTCAGGCCCGCACGCCGCGAGTGGAACCGGGCGTTTGCACGCCTGACCCCGGTGCAACAGAAACAGGTCGCGGCGTTGGCCTCACGCATGGGCTGGTACGACCGCGCGGTGTTCGCGTTCGGCAAAGCGGGGGATTTGCATTACTACGTACTGCGTTTTCCCCTGGCCGACAGACAAAGCGTGGTGACGGCGGCGCACGCCGCCGGCATCGATCCGGCCTGGGCGTTCGCGATCATCCGCGCCG
>JBOHYV010000260.1:0-4214 GCA_050738135.1 Rhodanobacteraceae bacterium
CCAGGATTTCCGGCGTGTTGCGACCTTCGGGATTGAAACCGTCACCGGCGATCCGGGTGCCCGCTTCGATCAGACTGCGCAATACCGACTTGTCGCGGACGATGTCGGCGTAGGCCTTGATGTTGGCGGCGCTCGGCGTGTTGTTGGCCAGTTCGGCGAGGTATGCCACGCCACCGATGCCGGCCGTCTCGCCGTGGCGCTCGAACCATTCGCCCAGGGTCACCGCATCACACGGCTTGGCCGCATTCGCCAGTTCTCCGATCGCGCGGTAGATCAGGCGGTGTTCACGGCGATAGAAATCCTCTTCGGTGACCCGGTCGGCAACCTGATCCCAGGCTTCGCTCACCAGCATCAGGCCGCCCAATACCGACTGCTCCGCTTCAATGGAATGCGGCGGCACGCGCAGCACGTCGACGCGCGACGGCGGATCGGATCTGGGCTCTGGCAGGACGGCGCTCATCGGTGCGCGGCGGCAAGCAACTTCGGCATGCCGGCGATCATACGCGTGCGGGTCTCACCGCACGATACGACAAGTCTGTGGAAATCCTGTGCAAGGAACGTGGGTTGTCTGGGCGCCACCGACGGAAGCGGCTGTTGTGAAAAGTCAGGCCATGGATGGCCGTTCTGGCGCAAGGCGCACTTTGTTGCCGGCTCAGCACTGCCGCCGCAGCCGCGTTCAAGGATGAACGCACCAATCACGCAAAGTCACGCCATGGATGGCCGTTCTGGGGTCGATACGCCACGGGTATCGAAGCATGCCTCGACGACAACCGAAGGCGCGATCGCGGATGATCGCATTCAAAGCCCGAAGCGTACCGGCGCATACGTCAAGGCATCCAGCACCGGCGGTTCACCCGCGATCAGCGCGGCAATGAGTTCGGCGGTGGCCGCGCTCATGCTGACCCCCAGCATGCCGTGACCGGTCGCAAGCAGCAGGTTGTTCCAGCGCTGGACCGGCCCGATCAACGGAATCTCGTCGACGCACATCGGTCGCCAGCCCCACCATTCCTCACGCAAATCCGCGCCCAGCGGTGCCCGCAGATAGGCCGCGGCGCCGCGCCTCAATGCGTCCAGCCGCGTGTGGTTGAGGCGCTCGTCGTAACCGGAAAATTCCATGGTGCTGCCGAGGCGATAACCCGAACCCCATGCGGTCACGCATACGCTGGGTTCGCGCAACACCAAAGCGCGGCGCGGACAGGGCTCGGGCCGCGACATCGTGATCGAGTAGCCCTTGCCCGGCTGGATCGGCACGCGCAGGTCAAGGCGTGCCGCAACGTGCGGCGTCCAGGCGCCGAGTGCCATCACGACGCGCTCGCCCCGGAAGTCGCCACGCGACGTGCGAACCGCATCCACCCGCCCGCTTGCGCAGCGGAAACCATCCACCTTCACCCCGGTTTCGAGCGCGCCGCCGCGTTCGCGTATCCGTCGTGCGAGACCGTCCACCAGTTTGTCCGGGCGCAGCTGCGCATCGTCCGCGTGCAGGATGCCGCCGACGACGCCCGGCAACAGCGCCGGCTCCATCTGCTCGACCGCGCTGCCGCCCAAAGCCTCGGACGCAATGCCGAGACGGTGCAGCCATTCGATCTCGCGACGGTCCTGCGCCAGCGTGTGCGCGTCACGATAGACATGCAGATTGCCGGATGGCGCGTACTCGCAGTCGATGCCCTCCTCCACCAGCACCCGCGGCAACAAGGACCACGAACGTTTCAGGATCGCGGCACGCGCGATCGCGGCGCGTTCGGCGAACGCCAGATTGCAATGGCGCGCGAATCCCAGCAGCCAGCGCCAGCGTTCCCGATCGGGGCGCGGGCTGACGTACAGCGGTGCGTCACGCCGCAACATCCAATGCATGGCGCGCCATGGCATGCCGGGAACCGTCAGCGGGATCGCGTGGCTCGGGGTGAGGGTGCCGCAGTTGCCGTGCGAAGCGCCGCAACCGGGCTCGCCGCGATCCACCACCCTCACCGAGGCGCCACGATGCAAAAGAGCCAGCGCGCAGGACAGGCCGATCACGCCCCCGCCCAGGATCAAGACATCACTGCGAGCTTCACTCATCCCTGCCATTGTAGCGCTGGCCTGCCGGGCGATACCCCGCAGCCGCGCCGTGGCGGCGGGGCTGCCCAGTCGCGTCACTTCCGGACCGCGGCAACCCGCCGAATCGCGTCACCGGGCGGCCGCCATGACCCGGCCGGCGCCCCTCCACCGGGATGCCGAAAACCGGCCCGGGCGCCGCATTTCCTTGGTTCGCAACCTTTGGCATCAATCCTGCTTGGATATCCGTGCCACAGAGGGAATCCACATGAACACCAATGCCGACACCGGGTTTTGCAGCGTGCCCGAAATCCTGCTGATGCTCCGCGCCCCCGGCGCGGGCTGGCTGGCCACCTTGCTGGCCGCCCTGGATGAAGCGGGCCGCGATCCTGATTTCAACGCCTATCACCGCGCGATCCTCGCCCGCTGCCTTGACGAGGAAGCCGTGCCCGCCGCGGTCGCCGAAGCTTCGCGCCACCGCACCCTGCAGTTCGAGCAGTCACTGGCGGCGCAAACCCGGGCCGCACGCCTCGGCGACCTAGTCGCCGCCTGCTGAAGCCTTGATGAGGCCCTGCACCGCGGCGGCGTCGCTAGACGCCGCTGGCGCCATCGGTTAACGTCTGGCCTGCCGCCACGCGGCAGCCCGTGTTGACTCGATGGCCGTTTCCGACCGCAATTTCCCTGTCCCGATCGCACCCGTAAACAAGGTGCCTGCATTGCGCGCGTCCTGGCGACGCGCCCGCGTGCTGGCGGGCCTCGCGATGCTTTCGGTCCTGGCAGCCTGCGCGAGCATCCCGCCGCCGCGCGCCGGGGTTCCGGCGCCGCCCGCCAACGTCGCCAACAACGTCCTGATGCGTGCGATCGGTTTGATCGGCACCCCGTACCGCTGGGGCGGCAACACCCCCGCAACCGGTTTTGACTGCTCGGGTCTCGTCGACTACGTGTTCAGGACCGAGGCCGACATGCTGCTGCCGCGTACCTCGCGCGAAATGGCGGCGCTGGATGCGCCGCGGATTTCCAGAAAGAATCTCGAACCCGGCGATCTGTTGTTCTTCGGCCACCGCCACCACGTCAGCCACGTCGCAATCTACGTCGGCAACGGCCGGTTCGTGAACGCGCCGGATACCGGCGGCACGGTGCGCCTCGACCACCTCGACGGTCATTACTGGCGCGATCATTACCTGTTCGCCAAGCGCGTGCTGACGCCGCGCGTGCGCGCCGCACTGGCGGCAAACTGACCCGACGCGCGCGCCGCCCGCACACAGATGCGGCGGCAGCGAGCCCCAACCGGACCCCATGATGCAGAATTTCACCTTGCTGGTCGGTCGCCTCGGACTGTCGTTGATCTTCATCCTGTCGGGCATCGGCAAGATCACGGCGTACCACGCCACCGAGAAACTGCTGGTGGCACACGGCCTCGCGCCGGGCCTGCTGCCGCTGGTGATCTTCGCCGAACTGGGCGGCGGTCTCGCGGTGTTGTGCGGATTGCTGACGCGCTGGGCCGCGGCCGGGTTGTTCATGCTCTCGCTGCTGTCGGCGGTGATCTTCCACGGCGACCTTGCCGAACATGCGCAATGGATCAATTTCATGAAGAACGTCGCGATCGCCGGCGGTTTCCTGATCCTCGTCGTGCACGGTCCCGGCGACCTGTCGCTGGATGCCTGGCGCGGCCGACGCAAACAGCGGCAGAAGATCTTCCGCTGACGGCGATCGCGGGCGTTCCAATCGTCGCCCACGCCGCACGCCGATCGGCGATACACTTGCGCGGTCGGCCAGGCACCGACGCGAGCGGCGGGGACCGAAGTGGCGGAAGGTCGCGGTTTCTTCGAGGAATTGAAACGCCGCCATGTGTGGCGGATCGCGATCGCCTACGCAATCGCGGCGTGGCTGATCGTGCAGATCGCCACCCAGGTGTTTCCGTTCTTCAACATCCCCAGCTGGGTGGTGCGGGTGGTCGTGCTGTTGCTGGTGTTGTGTTTCCCAGTCGCGGTGGGTTTTGCCTGGGTGTACGAACTGACGCCGGGAGGCGGCCTGCGCCGCACCGCGCCGGCCGATTCACCGGATGCGCGTCCGCCGAAATCGCATCGTTCGGTCGGCCAGAAACTCAACGCCATCATCATCGTGGTGTTGGTGCTGGCGGTCGCGGTAACCGGCTGGCGGCTCTACACAGTGCGCCACGCCAA
>JBOHYV010000261.1:0-4194 GCA_050738135.1 Rhodanobacteraceae bacterium
ACCGCCTGCGTGGTTCCATAGAGCTTGTCCGCCAGCTTGCGTGTGATCACCGCCACCCGTGCGCGATTGTCATCAGCACTGGACGTCCATCCGGCACCGGAGACGAACGGCACGTTGAACATAGTGAAAAAATCTGCCGTGGTGTAACGCGCCTCGGGGCTGAAGGCGTGCGTGATGCCCTCTGACGGTATCACCGTCGCGATGCCCCCAGACATCGCCACCTGATGCACGCCCTTGCGTGCATGCAACAGGTTCATCGCGTCGATCCAGGTCAGTTCGTCCGGTGGATTTTCACCCTTGGTGTAATGCTGCATCGGCTGCGGATCGAGCTGCGGATAGAACAGCTTCGCGCTCTTGCCCGGGATGGGATCGGCCGTCATCACGTGCAACACCGTGAGCATGGTCATGCTGGCGCCGATTCCCAACCCGATCGCCAGCACCATCAGACCGGTGAGTACGGGCGTGCGTCTCAGGCTGCGCCATGCAAGATCAAGGTAGTAACCGAACATGCCAACGTCTCCAAAGTTGTCTCCCCTCTCCCTTCGGGAGAAGGCAGGGGGTGAGGGTCCGGAACTTGCGCGACGCTTGGCGAAGTACGGACCCTCATCCGGCCCTTCGGGCCACCTTCTCCCGGAGGGAGAAGGAAACAGCAGCCTCAAACGCTCCTCGTCGCCACCGCGGGCGGCACGCGCGATGCGCGCAGCGCGGGCGCCAGCACCGCCAGTTGGCCGAGGATCCACAACGCCACCGCACTGGCCGGCAGGTAGTACCAGGGCAGGCGGTGCAACTGGTAGTGCTGCATCAGGTACAAATTGACGCCGAACGCCAGAAGCATTCCGATTGCAACGCCCGCGGTACTCAAAAGAAAATTTTCTGTCTGGAAGTACTCGAGAATGTGCATGCGGGTTGCGCCCAGCGCGCGGCGGATCCCGATCTGACTGGTGCGTTCGGCGACCCAGAAGCTGGTCAGCCCCACGATGCCGAACGCCGTCACCGCCAACATCACCGCGCACACCAGCACCAGCATCCATACCATGCCGCGGGTAGCCGCAAAGGCGTGGTCGCGGATTTCCGTGAAGGTCTGGCCATGGATGACCGCATGCGGCGAAATGGCATGCAGCTTTGCGATGGCTGTATGCAATACCCGTGTGCGGTAACGTGGTGCACTGCGCACGATGTAATCGGTCAATGCCGGATCCGGACTCAGCGGGAAAAACGTCGAGTAGTAGGCGTAGCTGTGGCCAACGGTGCTGCCGCCGGGCCGCACGACATTCGCGACAATGCCGATCACCGTGTAACCGTGCGTGCCGGCCATCCACAGCTGCTTGCCGAGCGCGTGCTGGCCCGGCCACAGCTGCTGCGCGAGGCTCTGCGTGATGACCACGACATGGCCGGGCGGAATGCTGAGGCTGCCGCCGAGTTTGCTGTCGGCGTATTCATCGCCGTTGAAGAACCGTCCTTTCAGCAGTTGCAGGCCAAACGTTTCAGATCCTCCCCGCGTAATCATGTACCTCGATGCGCCCGGCGAAACCTGGGCATTCGGTTTGCCAGCGACGCTGTCGGTTCCATAGCTCTTGCCGAACGGCACGGCAGTCGTGGCCGCCGCATCCCTGACGCCGGGGATGCGCCGTAGCGCGGCAAGATCGCGCGGAATGTCGGCATTGACCAGCTTCGGATCAGTGCCTTTCACGCTGATGTCCACAAGGCCGCTTTCGTCGACCGCATTGGGCATGTGCAATTCGGCGACGCGCCGACCGATCATGAACACGGCATTGCACAGCACCGCACAAGCCAGCGCGATTTCCAGCACGACCAGCGTGGCCGGGATCTTGTGTTTGCGAAGTGCGGCAAGAATGGGTTGGATGTCCATGCTGATATCTCTTTGCTGGTCACAGGCGGCCCGCGGTCGTCGTGCCGACTCCGTCGGCCCTACACGCTTTTCAACTGCGGCGCCGGCGCAATCGCACACGCGCGCCACGCGGGCAGCAGTCCGGCGATCAGGCTGGCGATCAGTGCAACGACGAACGTGGCCACGAACATGGAAACATCGAGGTGCGCGAGCTGCGCGTAATGGACCGGCTGCTGGCGGATCACCCACAGACCGATTTCGGTGAAAGCCAGCCCCAGCACACCGCCGGCGAGACCGACGATCCCGGACTCCACCATGAACTGCGCGAAGATCGCGCCGCGGCTGGCGCCCATTGCGCGACGCACCCCGATCTCGCGCTTGCGCCTGAGGCACTTCGCCAGCAGCAGGCCGACCGTGTTGACGATGCAGATCAGCAGAAAGCCGAAAGCAAGGTTGGTCTGCAGGCGTACGTCGTCGGGCACCACCTGTTGCCAGCCCAGGAACCCCATCAGGTCGGGCAACCACACCTTTGGATCGTGCAGTCGCCCCAGCGCGATCTGCTGGTGGACGTAGTTCGACAGAAAGGTCTTGTAGGCGCCCGCATCGGATGCGTGCGCCAGCTCCACCCACATGCCAAGCCACGCGCATGGCGCGGTTTCAAGGTGCTTGAAGTCGGCGCCTGCGGCCCAGCAGCTTGCGTTCTCGGGATCCATCCCGTCCGCGCGCGCCGATTGCAGCGGCAGGTACACCGCATCACCCTTGCCGTAACCGTTGCCGCCCACGCTCAACGCATAGAAGCGCGGCTGCGGTGCCCACGACTTCAACACGCCGACCACACGATAAGCGTGGTCGTTGATCCGGATGGTTTGCCCGACGCTGTCCTTGCCTACGAACAGTTTGTCGTTGAGCTGCGCCGCGATCACCGCAACCCGCGCGCGGTTCTCGCCGTTCTGCGCCGTCCAGCCGCTGCCGTACTCGAACGGCGCGCCGAACATCGCGAAGAAATCCGGGGTCGTCATCACGCCGTCGCTGTAGAACGGATAGCCGCCGACGCGTTGTGGCGCGATCTTGGCCTGGGTCAGCGCCATCACCGCCTGCCGCTTCGCCTTGTGCGCGTGCAGCAGGTTCATTGCATCGGTGTACGTCATCAGGTTGCCCCACCAGCGTGGCATGCCGGAGGCGCCCGCCGTACTGCCGGGCGGCCACGGATCGAGCACCGGCGTGAACAAGCGCGCGCTTTTCTGCGGCAACGGATCGCCCGACAACAGCTTCAGCACCGTCAGCGTGGTGATCGACGCGCCGATACCGAGGCCCAGCGCCAGCACCATCAACGCGGTAAGCACGCGGTTGCGCCGAAAGCTGCGCAGCGCGAGATCGAGGTAGTAGCCAAACATACGTTTGCTCCGATGCGCTCATTTCTTTCATCGTCATTCCGGGGCTGCCCGCAGATTCACCGCGCGCAGAACCCGGAATCCAGTTATTTGTCTTATCCTCATGAAGACCATGGATTCCGGGTTCCATCGCCGGTGGAACTGGCGATGGCCCCGGAATGACGAATGGATGGATTGGTTCCAACGTCAGCGTTTCACATTTTGCACTTTCTTCCCTCGTCACACCGACCTCGTCGCCACCGCGGGCGGCACGCGCGATGCACGCAGTGCGGGCACCAGCACCGCCAGTTGGCCGAGAATCAACAACGCGATCGCGCCGACCGCGAGGTACCACAGCGGCAGTCGCGACAACGAATAGTGGGCCATCAGCAGCAGGTTCAGGCCGATCGCCAGCAGCACGCCCAGCACCACGCCAAGTGTGACGATCATGAAATTCTCGGTCTGGAAGTAGTTGAGGATGTTGCGGCGGGTCGCGCCCAGCGCGCGGCGGATGCCGATGCTGCGGGTACGCTGCTGCACCCAGAAGTTCGCCAGCCCGGTGATGCCGAGAGCAGCCACGAACAATAGCCCCAGTGCCGAAGCCAGCAACAGGTCGATCATCGTGAATTCGCGTTGAAAGTAGCGGGCGCGCAACTGCGTGAACGTCATCGCGTCGCGCAGTACTCGATTGCCATCGACCCGGTACAACACCTGCTGCGCCTGCTTCAGCACGCGCTCGCGATCCTGCGGCGAGGTGCGCAGCACGTAGGTAACGTCGCTGGTATCCGGCAACATCGAAAACAACACGCTGAAGTCGCGGCTGTCAGCGTCGCCTACATCCGGCTTCAGCAAGTGCGCGACGACACCGACCACCCGGATCGGATTGGGGTAGGAATAGATCGACTTGCCGAGGGCGTTTTGGCCGGAGAACAGGCGCTCGGCAAGCGCGCGCGTGATGATCGCGGCCGGAACATG
>JBOHYV010000262.1:0-4170 GCA_050738135.1 Rhodanobacteraceae bacterium
GTCGAAAGCCGATGGGCAACGATCAGGGTGGTGCGCCCGCGCGCGATCTCGGACAGTTCGTGCTGGATGATTTTTTCGGTGCGGGTGTCGAGTGCGCTGGTGGCTTCGTCGAATACCAGGATCGCCGGGTTCTTCAACAATGCACGCGCGATCGCCACGCGCTGCTTCTCGCCGCCGGAAAGCTTCAGCCCGCGTTCGCCGACAGTGGTTGCGTAACCTTGCGGCAATGACAGGACGAAGTCGTGGATGTGCGCCGCGCGCGCGGCGGCTTCCACTTCGTCCCGGCTGGCACCGGTGCGACCGTAGGCGATGTTGTAGTAAATGGTGTCGTTGAACAGCACCGTATCCTGCGGCACGATGCCGATCTCCGCGCGCAGGCTGTCCTGGCTGACCTTGCGGATGTCCTGGCCGTCGATGCAAATGCGCCCGCCGGTCACGTCGTAGAACCGGAACAGCAATCGTGACAAGGTGGATTTGCCGGCGCCGGTTTCGCCGACCACCGCCAGTGTGTGGCCGGGCGGGATGGTGAAGTCGATGTCATCCAGGATCGCGCGGTCGGGGTTGTAGTGGAACGACACATGCTCGAAACGCACCTCGCCGCCACGCGCGCGCAGTGCTTTTGAATCCGGCGCGTCACGCACTTCGGCGTGTTCGTCGAGCAGCGAGAACATGTGTTCCATGTCGATCACACCCTGCTTGATCTGGCGCCAGGTGAAACCAAGCATGTTGAGCGGGATCGCAAGCTGCAGCAGCCAGCCGTTGACCATCACGATGTCGCCGACCGACAGCTTGTGCGCGACCACACCCATCGCGGCCATTGCCATCAGCGCGGTCAGTCCCAACGCGATCACCAGCGCCTGCGCACCGTTCAACACCGCCAGCGAGGACTCGGTCTTGACCGCGGCATCTTCGTAACGGCGAAGATCCGAGTCGTAGCGATCGGCCTCGAATGCCTCGTTGCCGAAATACTTCACCGTCTCGTAATTGAGCAGACTGTCGATCGCGCGCGCATTGGCGAGGCTCTCGGCCTCGTTCATCGCGCGCACGCCGGCGGTGCGCCATTCGGTGATCCAGATCGTCGCGCCGATATAGATGAGCATGGTGCCCAGCGTGATCACCGCGTAGCGCCAGTCGAAACGCTGGAGCAGCAGTATGATGACCACGATGATTTCGAACAGGGTCGGGACGATGTTGAACACCACCCAGCCCAGCAGGTTGTACACGCCACGCGTGCCGCGCGAGATGTCGCGACCGATCCCGCCGGTGTGGCGGTCGAGGTGGAAGCGCAGCGAGAGTTGATGCAGGTGCCGGAACGCGTCGAGTCCCGACGTGCGCATGGCGCGCTGGCTGACGCGTTCGAACACCGTGTCCCGGAGCTGCCCGAACAGCGATCCGATCAGGCGCAGCACGCCGTACAGCGCGATCAGTGCGATCGGCACGGTCAATACGGCGATGCGCGGATCAAGTTGGTCGACGATGTCCTTGAATGCGACGGGCACCCATACGGTCGCGACCTTGGCGATTACCAGCAGCGCCGCGGCAGCCAGCATCCGCCCGGGGTAATGGCGCACGTACGGCCACAACATCGTCAATGCGCGGCGTTCGCGGGGCGGCGTGGAGGCGCTCACGGTCATCGCACGATCATGGGGGCGGGACAAGGCAGGTTCCAGTGCATCGCGGGCGCGGCGCCGGCCGCTTGCGCGGATCGGCGCCTGCCTGATCCGTCGGTGTGTGGGTCCGGGCTCAGTTGCCGAAATACACCGCGAAGCCGAGGCCTCCTTCCCAGGTATCGGCATGACCGAAGAGGCGATGGCGGGCGCCGATGTCCAGCTGCACACGCGGTGTGACTTGCCACGACAGTCCGGCTCCGGCCATGCTCCCGCCGCCGACCCCAGCCAGGCGCTGCGCCGCCGCCTCGGCGTACCAGCCCAGTGTCGGTGTGATCGTCCAACTGCTGTTGATGGCCACCAGCTGGCTTTCCTGTTGGCCGCCCCGGGCTTCCGCATACAGACCCAGCGCATGGCCCGGATCGCGTTGCCAGTTGAAGCTTGCACCGAACAGGTACTGACGTTGCTCGTTGCGGAATGCCCACGCGCCATCGGTAAATTCGACGCTGCCCAGCAGCCCCCAACTGAAGCCGCCGATGGCGGCGGGGGCGAATTTCACGGCCAACGCGGTATCGGGGCGGCCGTTCAGCACGGATCCGTGCGCGTCGAGCCAATTCCAGCCGCTGCCGAGCTGCAGCTCCAGTGCATGACCGAGGCCGAGCCGCAACAAGGTATCGGCGTCGTACACGGAGGCGCCTCGGGCGTGGCTCCAATCGGGCACGCCCTGCTCCAGCGTTGCGTCGCCGGGCAGCAGGACCGCGGGCGTGAAGCCGAGCCCGGGCCGGTCGTAACCGGGGTTGTCGTGGACCTGGGCGAGGGCAGGCGCAGTCATGCCGGCAGCTGCGCACAAGGCCAGGACGAGGCATCGGCGTCGGTTTTCGCACCGGCTAAAATGCACGATTCGCTTCCGTCGGAAGGTTGTGATGACTCTGCGCACCCGTTTCGCCCCCAGCCCCACCGGATTCTTGCACATCGGCGGCGCGCGCACGGCTTTGTATTGCTGGCTCGAGGCGCGCCGTCGCGGCGGACAATTCATCCTGCGAATCGAGGATACCGATCGCGAGCGCTCGACCGACGCGGCGGTGCGGGCGATCCTCGATGGCATGCACTGGCTCGGCCTCGATCCCGACGAAGGGCCGTTCTACCAGACGCAGCGGATGGATCGTTACCGGGAAATCGCGCAGCAGTTGCACGATGCAGGCAAGGCGTACTGGGCCTACGAGTCGAAGGAAGAACTCGATGCGATGCGCGCCGCAATGAAGGAGCGCGGCGAGAAGTCGCGCTACGACGGCCGCGCGCGCGAGGCCAACCTGCCGCATCGCGACGATTCCAATCGGGTGCTGCGTTTCAGGAATCCGCAGTCCGGCTCGGTCGTTTTCGACGACAAGATCAAGGGCCGCGTCGAATGGGCCAACGCCGAACTCGACGATTTCGTGATGCTGCGTTCGGATGGATTTCCCACGTACAACTTCGCGGTGGTGGTGGACGATCTCGACATGCGCATCACCGAAGTGATTCGCGGCGACGACCACGTCAACAATACGCCGCGCCAGATCAATCTTTATGCGGCGTTGGGCGCTGAGGTGCCGACGTTTGCGCACCTGCCGATGATCCTGGGCCCGGACGGCCAGAAACTTTCCAAGCGCCATGGTGCGGTCGGCGTGATGCAGTACCGCGAAGATGGTTATCTGCCGCATGCACTTTTGAATTATCTGGTGCGCCTCGGTTGGTCGCATGGCGACCAGGAAATCTTCTCGATCAAGGAAATGGTCGACCTGTTCGATATCGCCAACGTCAATCATTCCGCTGCGCGCTTCGATTTCGCCAAGCTGGGCTGGCTCAACCAGCACTATTTGAAGGAAGGCGATCCGCGCGAGCTTGGCGTGGAACTGGCGTGGCATCTGGAACGGCTGGGAATGGATGTTTCCAAAGGTCCCGATCCGGCCGAAGTCGTGATCGCGTTGCGCGAACGCGTGCAAACCTTGAAGGCGATGGCCGAGCAGGCGCGCATCTGGTACACGTCGATCGAAGCGTGGGACGAGAAGGCGGTGAAAAAGCACTTGCAGGTAGACGGCGCCGTCGATGTGTTGCGCGCGATGCGGGGGAAATTGCAGGCCTTGCAGGCGTGGTCGCCGGATGCCATCCACGGGCTGGTGACCGAACTTGCGACCGAACGCGGTATCGGCATGGGCAAGGTCGCGCAACCGTTGCGCGTCGCGATGACCGGCACGGCGGTATCGCCGTCGATCGAACAAACGGTGTATCTGGCTGGCCGCGATGTTGCGCTGAAACGCATCGACGACGCGATTGCGCGAGCGGGGAATCTTGATCTACCTTCGCTTGCGAAGGGAGAATGAGGGGTCGGTTGGATCGCGGTGTGGCGCCTGATCCGCGGACGATGGTATTCCTCGATCTGCGCCGGGCCGTTCGCGCCGCAAGGCGACCAAAGCCGCCCCCATGATCACGATTCCGGTCCTTTGAATCCGTGTCCTGCGTGGCTTCATCGCCGGCGTACAATGCACGCATGGTCACCGCACCCAAAATCGCGCACCATCGCCACCAC
>JBOHYV010000263.1:0-4168 GCA_050738135.1 Rhodanobacteraceae bacterium
TGCTCGCAACCCTGGTCGTGCTCGTGGACCGCCGCGGCATTTCCATCGCCGGGTTCGGGGCCGAGGGCAGCGCGGGGCTGCTGCTCGCGATCCTGATGCTCGCCTACGCCGCCACGTCGCTCTTCGTCGGGCGCCGACTCGATGCACTGCGCAGGCGCACGCGCCTCCTCGGCCTGACCATCGCGCTGCTCGTCGCAGGTTATCTGCTCCTTGCATTCACGCCCACGCTCGCCCTGATCGTGGTCGCGCTGATCGTGGTCGGCGTCGGAACCGGCGCCATCGTGGTGCCGCTCCTGACCCTGATCGGCGATCTGGTCGCGCCCGGCCTGCGCGGACGCGCGACCGCGATTTACCAGGTCGCGTCGGATCTGGGTGGCACGGCTGGCCCGATCGTGGGTCTCGTTCTGGGCGTGCGCTTCGGTTTCTTCGCGATCTACGCCGGGGTCGCCGCGCTGTTCGTGCTTTCGGTCCCGGTTGCCGTTGCGCTCGTCCGCATCGAGCAGCAGGCACACCTGCCCGGCACCGAGTAACGACGTTGGACATGCCGCATCCGCCACGAATGCGGAAGAGCTCAAGCCCTGCAGGTGCCGGACCGGTCGCACAGCCCGCACACAGAATCCAGACCCGTAGTGCCTGCCTTTGACGTTGCCTACTTCAGCGCACGATCGAACAGCGCCAACATCTCGGACCAGCCGCGTTCCGCCGCCGCTTTGTCATAAACCGGAAAGTCGGGCTTCATCCAGCCGTGCGAAGCGCCGTGGTACACCTCGCAGCGATAACGCACGCCCGCATCATCCAGTGCCTGCTTGAAGCGCTCGACCATCTGCGGCGGACAACTGGAATCATTGTCGGCGACCGCGACGTACAACTCCGCGCGGATCTTCGGTGCCAGCAAGTGTGGACTTGCCGGATCGTCGGTAGCCAGGCGGCCGCCATGGAAGCTGATCGCGGCCGCAACGCGTTGCGGATACGTCCCCGCAGCGGTGATCGCCATGCCCCCGCCCATGCAGAAGCCGACCGTGCCGACCTTGCCGGTCACGTCATTGCGCGTGTCGAGGTAAGCCAGTAGCGCCTCGGTATCCTGCGCGGCCCGGGTGTTGTCCGTGGTCGCCATCAGCGGCCCGACCATGGCCCGGAAATCGCCGGCGAACGCTTCCTTCGGATCCAGCGGAGCATACGCACCGTAGCGGTAGAACAGGTCCGGCACCAACGCGATGTAGCCACCAGCGGCGAGGCGCTCCCCGATCTGCATCAATACCGGGCGAATGCCGAACGCATCCATGTACACGATCACCGCCGGCCAGGGACCCGCACCATCCGGCGTGAAAATGTGCACCGGGCATTGCCCGTCGTGCGTGCGAACGCTGACTTCTTCGTGCTTCATCATGATTGTTCCTTGCGCAGCGGAAGACATGCGCCGGCGCCACTGCGGCGCGGCGACGCGAAGCCATCGACCATGATAACGCGCGACCCACAAAACGACCGAACCGCTCGTTCGCGGACTGGTCGCGCGCAAGCAGAGCGGCGGCTGGTCTGGGCAAGTTTGCGGAACGGCCAAATTGTGCGCATCGAGCGGATTGCGGCGTAACACCCTTGCGGTAAACCCGATACCGGCTTCACGACGCCGCGAACGCGGCCTTGATAGTCGTCGGCGCCTTCGGCCGCGCGTACATCGTTTCCACAAAGGCACGCAGCGCAGGCGCGTCTCCGAGCATGTCTGCAAACTCCGCCCAGTCGAGGGTGTAGGCGGCAGGACCCTCACCCGCCCCTGCCGGGGCACCCTCTCCCGGAGGGAGAGGGAACTGCCTGGTTGAGCCTTGGGAATAATCAGCACGTAGCCCGGACGAAGCCGCGCAGCGGCGCAATCCGGGAGTGCGCCTGGATCCGGCCATCATTGGGCCTCGTAAACCATCAACTGCGCTAAGGTTCCAGCGATGCCAAGACGCCCGTGCGACGCGACACAATGAAATTGAAACCTGCTTGCGTCAGGGCAGGCGCCTTGCACGCGGCATTCGCTTTGCTTGCCTGCGCCATGTGCGCCGCAAGCTTCGCGGCGGCGCCGCCGAGCCATGGTGCGGTCACCGCCACGCAAGGTGCCGCGAAGCGCGCCATGATGGTCCCGATGCACGATGACGATGCGCGCCCGTGGATGAATCCAAACCTGTCGCCCAACCAGCGCGCCGAGCTGGTGTTGAAGGCGATGACGCAGGACGAAAAATTCCGGTTGCTCCGCACCGAGTACGGCGACAGCCATCCGATACCTGCGGGCGCATTGGGTTCGGCCGGCTACCAGCCGGCAATCACACGACTTGGCCTGCCCGCGATCCAGGAAAGCGACGCAGGTCTCGGCGTCGCCAAGCCGCTCGCGCTCGGTGCCACCGCCCTGCCCTCGGGCCTCGCGACGGCGGCCAGTTTCGATCCGGCGCTGGCGTATGCCGGCGGCGCGATGATCGGCAGTGAAGCGCATCGCCGCGGCTTCAACGTAATGCTGGCCGGCGGCGCGGACCTGGTGCGCGATCCGCGCAACGGCCGCAATTTCGAATACGCGGGCGAAGATCCGCTGCTGGCGGGCCTGATCGTCGGCAACGCCATCGCCGGCATCCAGAGCCAGCACGTCGTCTCCACCATCAAGCACTTCGCGCTCAACGATCTCGAAACCGCCCGCAAAACGCTGAGCGCGAACATCGACCCCGCCGCGGCGCGCGAGTCCGACCTGCTCGCCTTCGAGGTCGCCATCGAAACGGGGCATCCCGGCGCCGTGATGTGCTCCTACAACCGCGTCAATGGGCTATATGCCTGCGAGAACCATTGGCTGCTCGACCGGGTGCTGAAGCACGACTGGCACTACAAAGGCTTCGTGATGTCGGACTGGGGCGCCGTGCACAGTGCCGCGAAATCCGCGCTGGCCGGACTGGACCAGGAATCGGCCGGAGAGACTTTCGACAAGGATGTCTACTTCGACAAGCCGTTGCGCGCCGCGGTGGCATCCGGCGAAGTCCCGCAATCGCGCATCGACGACATGGTGCGGCGCATCCTGCGTAGCTTGTTCGCGGCCGGTGTGATCGACCATCCAGCCCAACCAGCGCCCATCGACTTCGATGCCGACCGCAAGGTGGCGCAGCGCGTCGAGGAAGCCAGCGCGGTATTGCTGCGCAACCAGGATTCACTACTGCCGCTGTCCGCCGCGCAGTCCGTGGCGGTGATCGGTGGCCATGCCGACAAGGGCGTGCTGGCCGGCGGCGGTTCCTCGGTGGTGCAGTCGCCGCAAGTCAATGCGGTGCCGGGCGCGGAGCCCACGGACTGGCCGGGCCCGCGCATCTACCAGCCTTCGGTGCCGCTCGCTGCGATTCAACAACGCGCGCACGCCAAGGTAAATTTCGCCGACGGCCAGGACATCGCCGCCGCCGCGCGACTCGCGGCACGCTCGGACGTGGCGGTCGTGTTCGTCGAGCAATGGGCGGCGGAAAGCTTCGACCTGCCGACGCTTGCCCTGCCCGGCAACCAGGACGCGCTGATCGAAGCCGTGGCCAAGGCCAACCCCCGCACCATCGTGGTGCTGGAAACCAACGGCCCGGTCGCGATGCCGTGGCTCGCCCAAGTCGGCGCGGTGCTGGAAGCGTGGTATCCCGGCGCGGCCGGTGGCGAGGCGATCGCGCGGCTGCTATACGGTGAAGTCGCCCCATCCGGCCGCCTGCCGGTGAGCTGGCCGCGCGACGAATCGCAACTGCCGCGTCCGACGATTCCGGGCGCGGGTCTGGCTGCCATCGGCCTGCCGCCGCAAGGCCAACCGGCCGAGGATGTCGACTACAACATCGAAGGCGCCGACGTCGGTTACCGCTGGTACCAGGGCAAAACCCTCGATCCGCTGTTCCCGTTCGGCTACGGCCTCACCTACACGCACTTCGAATACAGCGGCTTCGAGCCGCGCGTCGAACAGGGCCGCGTCACTGCCTCGTTCACCGTGACCAACACCGGCCCGCGCGAAGGCGTGGACGTGCCGCAGCTCTACGTGACCCTGCCCGGCCCCGGCCAAGTGCGGCGACTGGCGGGCTGGTGCCGTATCACCTTGAAGCCCGGCCAGTCCGCGCATCTGGTGGTCGCGGCCGACCCGCGCCTGCTGGTGAACTTCGACAGCCACGGCCAGCGCTGGCAGCAACCGGCCGGCGCC
>JBOHYV010000264.1:0-4131 GCA_050738135.1 Rhodanobacteraceae bacterium
AGGCCGCGGGCGGTGGCCGCAATCAGCACGCGGCCCAGCGGCGAAGCGACCGTGGTGTAGCGGATGGCCACGCCCGCGCCACCTTCGCGGTAGCGCTCGGGCGGCATGCCGAGCAGGCGGTCCGAGTGTTCGTACACCCGACTGCCCGAGCCGAAGCCGGCGGCATACACCGCATCGGTGACGGCAGCGCCGCCACGCAGGGCCTGCTTGAATGCGCCGAAGCGACGTGCGCGCGCGTATTCCGCGGGCGATACACCGAAGCGCTGGCGGAAGCTACGTTGCAGCCACGCGCCGGACAGGCCGACCTCGTGTGCCAGCGCTTCAAGGGTCGGGGTGCGTTCGCTGCGGTCCAGCAGTTCGCGCGCCTGGTCGAGCGGGTCCGTGGTGTGCGTGCGGATGTCAGGTTTGGCGTTCATGAGCACAGGTTGCCTGCGTTGCCGTTTGCCTGCCATCCGGATCTTGTCGTGCAGTCGCTATTCCCCGGAGGCCAGCCTGGAGCGCTGGCGCGACGATACGATGGTGAATTCGCCTTCGATGATGTTCGGGTCGGCACGCCGCCGGCGGCGGCCACCCAGCCAGCGGCGCACCAGCATGGCAACCGTCGCGCCGGTGACCACGATTGCGCCGATCAGCAGCCCCATCGCCATCAATCCAGCCAGCAATACCACTCCGGCGATCAATACCAGCGCACGCATCAGGGGGTTGCGGGGCAGGGCAGGCGAGCTGAGGATGAACATGGATTCGACCGGCGTGGCACAATGACATCCTTACGATGCGGGCGCAGCGGCGCCTGCACAAGTGGCGGCAGGGTTTGTCGGGTGGGCCGGGGGGGGGGCGGGCGACAGCTTGTCGATCGCGATGCGGCCCGTCGCAAACGAACAGGAGTCGTACATGGACATGACCACCGCCAATGAAGTCCTGTGCCGGCTCGACGAGATTCCGGATGGCGGCGTGCTGGGCGTCGATCCGCCTGATCCCGTGGGTGAACCCTTGCTGCTGGCACGGCACGGCAATTCGGTGCAGGCCTGGTTGAATGTCTGCCCGCACGCCGGGCGCCGGATGGATTATGCACCGGGCTTGTTTTTGGTCAAGGACGACAAGTTGACGTGTGCGGTGCACGGCGCCACCTTCGCGCTGCGCGAGGCGGGTCTGTGCGTGGAAGGCCCATGCCGTGGGCAATCGCTGGTGGCGGTGCGGGTGCAGGTGCGTGACGGGGTGGTGACGCGCGCATAGCTCCCTTCCCCGCCAAGGGCGGACGAGGGTCCGCGCTCGCTCATTCGGTTGATGCTTGCGCAGGGTTGCGGTGCACGTGATCGAACCCTCATCCGGCGCTGCGCGCAAAAGAAAAGCGGCGTTTCGCGCCCCGTCTTGCGGAGGGAGAAGGAGAACGTAGCTGAAGGGCAGGAATGGTCAGCTCAGGGCTCTCAGAAATACACGAACACCCCGAACGCGTTGTGCGCGCGCGCCACGCTCACGATGAACAGGAACACGATCATCGCGGCGGCGAAGCAAATGCCGCGGCCCGTGCGGGTGCGTCCGCGTCTCAGCGCGTACACGCCCAGAGCGATGTAGACCACCAGCAGGATCACCTTGACGGTGAGCCAAGCCTGCACGAACGGGTAGTGATGGATGATCGTGGTCAACGCGATCGCCGCCGCCAGAAGCAGTGTGTCGATCATCACCGAGATTCGCCGCAGCGCGACATGATTGGCGCCGGGCAGACCCGCCAGCATCATGCAACCGCGGGTGAAGAACAGGCCTCCGGACGCGATCACGCAACCGATATGGGTCCAAAGGATCTGCAAATACCAGGCGGCCATGTCGGGTCGTCGAAAGGCAATGCCGCGGAGTATGCGGGCAGTCGCGCCTGCGCGCGTTGATCCGGCTCAGAACAGCGGGAATCAAGGCGGCTGTTGTGGAAAGTCAGGACAGGAAGTCCATTCTGGACCCCACCGGAGCCGAGTCACAGCCGCATGATGCGGCCCTCACGATGCAGCGATCAGGGAGATCGCACGATCACGTATTCAACACGCAGCGTGCGAGCTCCCGCAGGCGCGGAGGATCGAGCAGTTCCACCTGGCGGCCGTCGATCGCGATGAGTTTCTGCTCGCGAAAACGGCCCAATACGCGGCTTACGGTTTCCGCGGCCAGGCGCAGGTAGTTGGCGATGTCGGCGCGCGCCATGCTGAGTCTGAACCGGGTGCCGGACAAGCCGCGCGTCGCGTAACGATCGCCGAGGTCGATCAGGAATGCGGCCATGCGCTCGTCGGCCGAATGATCCCCGGCCAGCAGGCTCGCCGAGCCGAGTTCCTTGCTGAGCAACCGGAACAGGTGTTGCTGGACACGCGGCTGGCGTGCCGCGAGCGCGCTCATCGCGGGAAACGAGAAGCGGCAGCATTCGGTGATTTCGAGCGCGATCGCATCGCACGGGTAGTGTTCGGGATAGATCGCGTCCAGCCCGATCAATTCGCCCGGCAGGTAAAAGCCCAGCACCTGCTCGCGTCCTTCCGCATCCACCAGCGTGGTCTTGACCATGCCCGCACGCACCGCAAACAGCGCGCGAAATGAATCACCCGACCGGAACAGGCGTTGGCCGGGTTCGAACGGCCCCACATGTTCCACCAGACAATGCAGCTCGGAAAGCTCGGCCTTGCCGTACCCCGCAATCGCGCAGGCCTCGGCAAAGGCGCAGGAGGAACAGAATTGCCTGGTATCGCCGTCGTTGGCCGGGATGCCGATATTGCGCTCCGGTGGCGCGCTTTCGCTGGATTGTGACGAGCGCGATTGCATGGGAATCGACACGAAAGAAGGGGGCAACTGCGGTGAGGTGGCCATTTTACCGCAGCGGGTCCGGCTTCATGCCGGCGGAGGTTCGATCCGCTGCTCGATGGCTCCGAAAATCGGGTTTCCGTCCACATCGTGCATGTCGATCTTGACGGTGTCGCCGTATTTCAGGAACGGTGTCATGGCTTCGCCATCGCGCAGTTTTTCGACCGTGCGCCGCTCGGCCAGACAGGATGCACCACGCGAGGTGTCCTGATTGGCGATGGTGCCCGAGCCGACGAGGGTACCCGCGGCAAGCGGACGCGTTTTCGCGGCATGCGCGATCAGCTGGGCGAAACTGAACTGCATGTCCTCGCCGGTTTCGGCTTCGCCGAACCACTGGCCGTTGATCCAGGTACGCATCGGCAGGTGCAGCTTGGCTTCGCGCCAGGCATCACGCAGCTCATCCGGCGTCGCCAGCACCGGCGACAGTGTCGAGCGCGGCTTGGATTGCAGAAAACCGAAACCCTTGGCCAGTTCCGCAGGAATCAGGTTGCGCAGGGAGACATCGTTCAGCAGTCCGATCAACTGGATGTGGTGCGCGGCCTGTTCGGGCGTCACCGCCATCGGCACGTCGTCGGTGACCACCACGACTTCGGCTTCGAGGTCGATGCCATACTCCTCGCTCGGCACGATCACGGGGTCGCGTGGGGGGAGAAAGCCCGCGCTGGTGGCCTGGTACATCAGGGGGTCGGTATAGAACGTTTCCGGCACCGTTGCGCCGCGTGCCTTGCGCACACGCTCGACGTGCGGCAAGTACGCCGAACCATCCACGAACTCGTAGGCTCGCGGCAGCGGCGCAGCGAGCGTTTCGAAGTCGAGGGCGAATGCGTTTTCGACCGCCTTGTGGCGGTGCAGGCACAGCGCGTCATACAGCGCGTGCAGGCGCGGCGCGGCGATTTGCCAGTCGTCCAGAGCGGCCTGCAGGGTCGGCGCGATGCCGGCCGCACGCACGCCGTGGGCAAGGTCGCGGCTGACGACGATGAGCGTGCCGTCGCGGCCACCTTCCTTCAGGGTACCGAGCTTCATTGGAGGTCCTCCGTCGCGCTGTCGATGGAACTGCCAATGTTGCGTCGTTCCGTCGTGTGCGTCCACCCGTGCCCGCCACTGCCGGCCGGGCGGCGCAGCACCGCGACCAGATTCGGCCCCAATGGCAGGCGTGGCGTGCCGTACAGCCTGGCGATGCGTCGCTCGATGCGCCGCCGCTGCAAGGCAAGCCAGCGATGCCGTAGCGTCCGCAGCGGCCCCGGCTTCGACGACAGCCGGCAGGCATCGGCGATGCGCACGATTTCCAGTCCGCTGGTGGCC
>JBOHYV010000265.1:0-4128 GCA_050738135.1 Rhodanobacteraceae bacterium
CTTTGCATTCTCTGCGCGCGCCAGCACATTGGCGACTTCAAGCCCCCAAATTACAGGTACCAACGCAGATGTTTCGCGCATGTCATCGAGGACTCTCGATGCATAGGCAAGTTCGGCCGGTTTGCCGGCCCCGAAACACCAGCGCATCGTGACTGAATTGTCGAGAACGAAGCTCAAGCTCGTCCTTCTTCGCGCAACGCCTTGATGTCGACGCTACGAACAACGTGCGCGTTCATGAATGCTTTCATTTCTTCCACCGCGATACCGGCATCGATGGATTTCGATCCTCGCGCCGGGACCAACCTGGCAATTTCCTCGCCGCGGTTAGTGATGGTGAAGGTTTTACCTTTGCGTACGGCTCTCAGGATTTCCGGGAGCTTGGTTTTGGCTTCGTACGAACCAATTTCCACTTCCATGGGCTTTCACCGATCAAGAAGATAGACCAGATTGTAGACCGGTCGCTTGCAGGCGGCAACGTGACGGGATAATCGTCTGGCGCCATCGTGGCAGGCTGCACTTGATGGCGTGCGCTTACACCGCCGCTTCCAGCTCCGGCACGATCTTGAACAGATCGCCGACGAGGCCGATATCGGCCACTTCGAAGATCGGTGCGTCGGCATCCTTGTTGATCGCGACGATCGTGCCGGCGTCCTTGATGCCGGTAAGGTGCTGGATGGCGCCGGAAATGCCGATGGCGACATAGAGCCCGGGCGCGATGATCTTGCCGGTCTGGCCGACCTGCATGTCGTTGGGACAGTAGCCGGCATCGACCGCGGCGCGCGACGCGCCGGCGGCGGCGTGCAGCTTGTCGGCGAGTTTGTAGATGATCTCGAAGTTTTCCTTCGACCCGAGTCCGCGGCCGCCGGACACGACTTTTGCTGCGCCTTGCAGGTCGGGGCGCTCGCTGGAGGCTTGTTTCAATTCAACGAATTTCGTGTGTGATGGCAGCGCGGCATCGATTTGCAAGGCTTCAGCGGGCGCGGCATTCGAACCTTCACCCGCAGCAGGCCATGACGCGGTGCGCACGCTGCCGACCACGATCGCGTCGGCGGGCGCTTCGACGGTGACGATCGCGTTGCCGGCGTAGATCGGGCGGGTGAAGGTGTGTGAACCCGTGACGTTCATGATGTCGCTGACCTGGCCCACGCCGAGCAGTGCGGCGACTCGAGGCGCGACATCCTTGCCGAATGTGGTGGAGGGCAACAGCAAGTGGGTGTAGCCGGCTTTCGCGGTGGCGGCGATCTGCGGCGCCAGCACTGCGGCCAAGGCGTGCGCGTTTTCGGGGCGCGCGACCGTGAGTACCTTCGATACGCCGTCCAGTTTCGCGGCTTGCGCCGCGACCGTGTCGGGTGAGTCAGCCAGCACCAGCACGTCGATGGCATCGGGCTTGATCTCGCGCGCGCAGGTGATACAGCGCGCAGTGGAAGCGTTGAGTTGGCTGTTGAGGTGTTCGGCGACGATCAGGATCTTGCTCATGAATTGATTTTCCTGCTGTTCACATATCGGCCATGTTTCCCGCATTTCGTCATTCCGGGGCCATCGTCGGCTTTCTCGGCGATGGAACCCGGAATCCAGCTTTTGCTGCTGAACGGCCAAGAGCTGGATTCCGGGTTCTGCCCGCAAACTGCGCGGGCAGCCCCGGAATGACGAAAAAAGAGTTATTCCGGGCAAGGATGCAATTCATCACATTGACTAAACCAATCCTTTCTGTTTCAACAGGCCCACCAGCTCCGCCACGTCCTTCACCATCACGCCGCGCGAGCGCTTGGGTGGCGGCGCATACCCGATGGTCTTGATTTCCCCGCCATGCTCTATCCCGAGCGTGGACAGTTCGATGGTTTGGATTGGCTTGGACTTGGCCTTCATGATGTCGGGCAGCTTGATGAAGCGCGGTTCGTTGAGGCGCAGATCGGTGGTGACCACTGCGGGCAAATCGATCTCGATGGTTTCGAGGCCGGCGTCCACCTCGCGCGTCACCGTGGCCTTGTCTCCAGCAACTTCGAGTTTGGATGCAAAGGTCGCCTGCGGGCGATCCCACAACGCCGCCAGCATCTGGCCGGTCTGGTTGGCATCGTCGTCGATTGCCTGCTTGCCGAGGATCACGAGGCCGGGCTGCTCCTTTTCGACCAGTTTCAGGAACACGCGCGCAGCCGCCAGCGGCTGCACCGGGTCGGGCGTGACCACATGGATCGCACGGTTGGCGCCCATCGCCAGGCCATTGCGCAGATGCGCTTGCGCGTCGGCGGGCGCGATCGTGGCGATCACCACTTCTTCGGCGAGGCCCTTTTCGCGCAAACGCAAAGCCTCTTCCAGCGCGATGTCGTCGAACGGGTTGGGTGACAGCTTGACGCCGTCCGTGACCACGCCCGAGCCATCCGGCTTCACCTGGATGCGCACGTTGTAATCGACCACGCGCTTGTATGCGACCAGAATTTTCATCGCGAATCCCTTGCGTTCCGCTTGCGTGTTGCAAGCATTGAATCAATGGGACATTGTAACCGACCGTGCCGTATCGCCCGAGTGTGCACTGCCGCCATGGCTTTCACCCTCTTCCGCAGGAAGGGGGTCGCCGCGCGAAGCGCGCGGGGGGATGCCGCTTCACACCGGTGAGAAACCATCGCTCGCAGCGCCGAAAAGCCATCCCCCTCTCGCGCTGCGCGCGCGTTCGCATTCGCTCCGCCCTTCGTTCCGAAGGGGGAAGAAAAGCAAGGGCTGTCGTGTGCACTCGCCCCCCTTGGTGCCGAAGGGGGCGAACATTCCGCTTTGGAAAAGGTGAGAATTACGGTTCACGTACTTGCGCGGCCTCGACATGGCTGAAGAAACGCGCGTACAAAACGAGATAACCGAGCTGCAGCACGGCGCCGATCAGGAACGGCAGCGCGAGATAGCCTTTGTGGAACAGCCAGCCGCCGATCACCGGTCCGATCGCGCGCGGCAGCTGGATGGAAATATTCTGCAGGCTCGATGCCAGCCCGCGCCGTTCGACGCGGGTCAGTCCCGCCGCGAGCGCCTGACGCAGCCCACCGGTGCCGCGGTTGGTGGCGCCGCGCGCGATGTACAGCGCCATCGCCGGCCAGAACCACGGCACCAGCGGCATCGCCACCAGCAGCGCGATGCCGAGACCGCGCATCCAGATCACCGTATTCATGATGCCGTGGCGACGCGCAATCGCGCCGGCAAGGAACGAGCCCGCGGCGCTCACGATGAAGCCCAGTGCGATGCCCGGCCCGATGTCGCTCAACCCGTGCTGGAACTTGATCGCGAACCAGTATGCGATCAGCGGCCCGATCAGGCCGATACCGAGTCCGTTCAATGAATTGGCCAGCACGAGCTTGGCCAGCAGGCGGTTCTCCGCGCGGTCCAGGCTGCGCGTGGCGTCATCGCGATGCTCGCGCCGCGCGAACACCGCGGGCTCGCGCGCAAGGTACATCAGCGTGAAGCTGGTCAACGCGCCGATCAGTGGCAGCACGAACAGCAGGCGATAATCGGCGGGGCTCATCGCGTGGCCCATCCACCACGCGGGCAGCGCCGCCAGCAACGCGCCGATGCCCATCCCGATCAGGCCCACCGCGCTGTTGGCGCTGAACACGCTGCCACGCCGCTGCATCGGCAGTTCGATCGCAAGCCACGCCTGTTCCACGGGTGAAAACGGTCCCGCCGAGCCATTGGCACCACGTCCGAACGCACCGATCACCGCCGCGGTGACCAGCAGCCATGGCGTGGTCGTCAGCATCGCGATCACCGCGACCAACGCCTGCGCGGCGTCGTAGGCGAGCAGGAATGGGCGGCGTCCGCCGTGATCGCTCAAGGGGCCGATGATGATCGTGAGCAGCGTGCCGAACAGCAGCGCACCCATGAGCACCGCGCCGATCGCCGTCGCGCTCCAGCCGAGTGCGTGCAGGTACAGGGTGAACGCCGCCACCATCGCGCCCTGGCCGATGCTGCGCGCCGCGCGCATGCCGATCAGCAGCCGCACGTTGCGGGGCAGAGGTGGTTTGTTGCGGACCATCACGTCGTCCATGATGCCGCATTGTGTTTGCCGGTGCGAAAAGTCATCCCCTCTCGCGCTGCGCGCGCGTTCGTTTACTCGCGCCATCCTTGGCGCTCGCTCTTGGGGCCGGCTAACGC
>JBOHYV010000266.1:0-4127 GCA_050738135.1 Rhodanobacteraceae bacterium
TCCACCAAGTTATCCACAAGATGGCGTTTGGACGCGGCCGGTCGCGCGGTTACGATGAAATAACATCACATTGCAGCCATCGATCCCGTGAAAGATGCCCTCCATGAACTGTTGATGCACGCGCTGGATGGCCTGCATCGCGACGGCGCGCTCGACGCGCCAGCACCCGATTTCGTGATCGAACGCACGCGCTCGCGCGAGTACGGCGACTTCGCCTGCAACGCGGCATTGCTGTTGGCCAAATCCACCGGGAAAAAGCCACGCGAGGTCGCACAGGCCATCGTCTCGGCACTGCCGAAAAACGATCTTGTCGAGCGTGTCGAGATTGCCGGGCCGGGTTTCATCAATTTTTTCCTCACCGACTCTGCGTGGCACGAGGAAATCCGGCGCGTGCTGCACGAAGGCGAGGGCTATGGGCACAGTCGCGCCGGTGCGGATCGGACGGTGGGCATCGAATTCGTCTCGGCCAATCCGACCGGGCCACTGCACGTCGGTCACGCGCGCGCGGCCGCGATCGGCGATACCCTGGCGCGGCTTTACCACGCGACGGGCTGGAACGTGTTCCGCGAGTTCTACTACAACGACACGGGTGGGCAGATCGCCAATCTCGCGCTGTCGGTACAGGCGCGCATCAAGGGCATCGGGCCGGACGACCCGCGCTGGCCGGCAGATGGCTATCGCGGCGATTACATCCGTGACATCGCGAAGGATTATCTCGAAGGCGCGACCGTCAAGACCGGCGGCGATCTGGAAGCCACCGCGGATTATCTTGGCAGCCTGACCCCCGACACGGGCGGTCGGGTCGTGGGCAAGCAGGATCCGGACGATCTGGAAGCCATCCGCGATTTCGCGGTGGTGTGGTTGCGCCACGAGCAGGACGAGGATTTGCATGCGTTCGGCGTCAAGTTCGACGTGTATTTCCTGGAGTCCTCGCTGTACACGGAAGGCGAGGTGCAACGGGTCGTCGATCGCATCGCCACCCAAGGCCATTCCTACGAGGCCGACGGCGCGTTGTGGTTGCGCAGCACCGATTTCGGCGACGACAAGGATCGCGTGATGCGGAAGTCCGACGGCACCTACACCTATTTCGTGCCCGACGTCGCCTATCACCTGTCCAAATGGGAGCGCGGCTATCTGCGCGCAGTAACCGAACTGGGCGCCGATCACCACGGCTCGCTGGCACGCGTGCGCGCCGGATTGCGGGCGCTCGACATCGGCATTCCGAAGGATTGGCCCGAATACGTGCTGCACCAGATGGTGACCGTGATGAAGGGCGGCGAGGAGGTCAAGATTTCCAAGCGCGCCGGTTCCTACGTCACGTTGCGCGACCTGATCGACATGGCGGGGTTGGACGCCACGCGTTACTTCCTCATCGCACGCAAGAGCGATTCGCAATTGGTGTTCGACATCGACCTCGCCCGCGCCCAGACCAATGACAATCCGGTCTATTACATCCAGTACGCGCACGCGCGGGTGTGTTCGGTGCAGCGCCAGATGCACGAGCGTTCGATCGTGTTCGATCAGCCGGGCGCGATCAAGCATCTGGACCGGCTGCAAGGCGAACACGCGCATGGTGTGATGGTGGAAGTTTCGCGCTTCCCGGAAATCATCGAGGCCGCGGCAGGCAACCACGAACCGCATCTGCTGGCGCAATATCTGCGCGAGCTGGCCGGGGCGCTCCACGTCTGGTATAACGCCGAACAATTTCTGGTCGATGATGATGACTTGCGCAACGCGCGCGTGGCGTTGGCCTTCGCAGTCCGGCAGGTGCTCGCCAACGGTCTCGGCATGTTGGGTGTCACGGCGCCCGAGTCGATGTGACGATCCGGCTTTTTGACGAAGGGCACGCGGTCCGCGCGCGGATCGCCATGGCACATGCATACGAGGACTGACAGTGGCAACTCGCAACAATAAGCAGGCAGTACGCAACGGCGCTCCGCGGATTCCGGGATGGGGCCTGTTCCTCGCGGGGATCGTGGTCGGCGTGATCCTGTTCGCGATCGCCAGCCGACATCTGCCCAGCCTGCGCCGCAACGACCAGCCGCAGGCCAACCCGAATGCGGTCGCCCAACAAGGCACCGCGCCCGGCATCGCCACCAGCAGTGCGCCATCCAGTGCTTCGCAATTCGACTTCTACAAGGTACTGCCGGAAAAGGAAGTGGTGATCCCCAACGCGGAACTGTCGGCGATGGCCAAGGCCGAGCAACAGAAAGCCGCGGCGGTGAACAACGCCGGCGCTTCGGCGCCGGCCAGCGCAAGCGCCAGCGCAGCCGCTTCATCGCAAGGCGGCTACGTATTGCAGGTCGGCGCGTTTCCCGATGCCGGTGATGCGGATGCCGTGAAGGCAAAACTGGCTTTGCACGGATTCACCGCGCACGTGCAAACCGTAACCCTGGAGGGCCAGGTCTGGAACCGCGTCCGGCTCGGACCGTTCGCTTCGGCCACGCAATTGCAGGACGTGCAGAAGCAATTGACCGCCGCCGGTTTCAAGTCGATCCCGTTGAAGGAAAAGTAAACTCGGGACTCGGGACTCGGGACTCGGGACTGGGGATTCGGGACTCGGGGCTGGGGATTCGGGACTCGGGACTGGGGATTCGGGACTCGGGGCTGGGGATTCGGGACTCGGGACTCGGGATTCGGGATTCGGGATTCGGGATTCGGGATTCGGGATTCGGGAAGAGCGTAACGATTACCTTGTCGTCATTCCGGGGCCGCGCGCAGCGCGGAACCCGGAATCCATTTTTGGAGTGTGTCAGGCCCTATGTCCGGCAAAACCCTTCTCGTCACCGGCGCCTCGGCCGGCTTCGGCGCCGCGATCGCGGCCAAGTTCGCGGAACATGGCTGGCGCGTGATCGCCTGCGCGCGTCGCGCCGAACGCTTGCAACAGTTGGTCGAACGTTTCGGCGCCGACCGCATCCACACTGCCGCCTTCGATATCCGCGACGAAACTGCCGTGCGCGCCGCGCTAGCCGCACTGCCGGAAAACTTCCGCGACATCGACCTGCTGGTCAACAACGCCGGCCTCGCCCTCGGCACCGCCAAGGCCCAGGACTGCGATCTTGCGCAATGGCGACAGATGATCGACACCAACGTCACCGCGCTGGTGACGCTGACGCGCCTGCTGCTGCCGAAGCTGGTCGAGCGCAGAGGTGCGGTCGTCAACATCAGCTCGATTTCGGGAACCTTTCCCTACACCGGCGGCAACGTGTACGGCGCGACCAAGGCGTTCGTCACCCAGTTCTCGCTGGAACTTCGCACCGACCTGCACGGCACCGGCGTGCGCGTCACCAATGTCGAACCCGGCATGGCCGAAACCGAGTTCACGCTGGTGCGCACCGGCGGCAACCAGGCCGCCTCCGACAAGATGTACACGGGCGCGCATCCGATCACCGCGGGCGACATCGCCGAGACCGTGTGGTGGGTCGCCAACCTGCCGCCGCACCTCAACGTCAACCGCATCGAGGTGATGCCGGTCAGCCAGTCGGTGGCGGGGCTGCAAGTCGCGCGCGATCCGTAGGGTGGAACTCGCGCACCGGTTTCGCACGTAATGCTGAAGGCGGAAACCGATGTGCGGGTTCCACCCTGCCGGGGTCCAGCCGCCACCCCAGCCGAACATGGTTAGAATCGTGCAGGTCCGCGTCCAATGAAGGCGTGCGTCATCCCGCACGAAGGGGCCCGGCGTGAATGAATTCTGGCAGCGCCTGAAGCAGCGCAAGCTGGTGCAATGGAGCATCGCTTACGTGGCATTCGCATTCGCGGTGCTGCAGGGCCTCGACATCGTGGCCGCGCGTTTCGGCTGGCCTGCGGTCATCGAGCGTTATTTCATCCTGGCGCTGGCCGTGGGTTTCTGCGTGGTGCTGGTGCTGGCGTGGTACCACGGCGAACGTGGCGCACAGCGTGTCGGCAGCATGGAAATCATGATCCTGGCCGTGCTGCTGGCGATCGGCGGCGGCTTGATCTGGCGCTTCGGTGCAACCGCGAAGACGCCGCACGTCGCGGCCTCGAATCGCGTCGCCACGGTCCGGGCGCCGGCTTCCGCGGCGTCCGTTTCGCAACGGGCCACCGCGACCGCCGCCCCACGCGCGGCCGCGCAACCGATCCCCGCCAAATCGATCGCGGTGCTGCCG
>JBOHYV010000267.1:0-4125 GCA_050738135.1 Rhodanobacteraceae bacterium
GCTCCGGCTGGCAGACGTGGTTGTTCGGGGTCCTGGCGGTGGTGGTGTGCATCGGCCTCGCCGTGTGGCTGGCGCGCACCGCGCGCCGCGACTGGCGCACCGCGCTGCCGGTGGCGCTGATCATAGGCGGCGCACTCGGCAATCTGATCGACCGCCTGGTGCACGGTCGCGTCACCGACTTCATCCAGGTCTACTGGCACGCGTGGTCGTGGCCCGCTTTCAACGTGGCCGATTCCGCGATCACCGTCGGCGCGGTGCTGTTGATCGCGTTTGGCTTGTTTGCCGCAGGGCGGCAGGATCAACGCTCCCGGCCGTAGCACCGGCCGGGGCGAACTTGCGCGTCGAGGTTTGCGGGGCCGCGATCGCAATGTCCATGCATGGCTTCCGTGCAAAGTCCGCGCGCCGGCGATGGGTCTGTCCCGGCCGGCATTGGACTTCACGGCGTTGCGTCGCAACAATAGGCGGCTGACGTGCTGGCGCAGCACCGGCTGCACCGACGCCGCAGGTTCCCAGGGCATGAGGCTTCCGCATGAATTTTCACGAATATCAGGCCAAGCAATTGTTTGCCGAATTCGGCATTGCCGTGCCCCCCGGCAAGGTGGCGTCGAGCCCGGCGGGCGCGGTCGAAGCCGCACGCACATTGGGCGGTGAACAGTGGATGGTCAAGGCGCAGATCCACGCGGGTGGGCGCGGCAAGGCCGGCGGCGTCAAATTCTGCAAGTCGACCGATGAAGTGAAAGCCGCCGCTGCAGGCATGCTCGGCAAGTCCCTCGCGACCTACCAGTCGGGCGGCCGCGCGCTGCCGGTGAACATGGTGCTGGTCACCGAGGCCACCGACATCGCCAGGGAATTGTATCTCTCGACGCTGGTTGATCGTGGCGAGAAGGCCGTCACCTTCATCGCGTCCGCGCGTGGCGGCGTGGACATCGAGCAGGTGGCGCGCGAAACGCCCGACGAGATCCACACCGTCACGGTGAATTTCACCGAAGGCCTGCAGCCCTACCAGTGCCGGGAACTCGGATTCGCGCTGGGCCTGAACGCGAAGCAGGTCAACCAGCTTTCGAAGATCATGCTGGGCCTGTACAAGCTGTTCAACGCCAAGGACCTGTCGCTGGTCGAACTGAATCCGCTCGCGATCGTCGAATCCGGCGACCTGATGGCGCTGGACGGCAAGGTCAATTCCGACGACAACGCCGAATTCCGGCATCCGGAATTGGCTGCGATGCGCGACGTGTCGCAGGAAGACAAGGCCGAAGCCGAAGCCGCGGCCGAGCACCTCAACTACGTGACGATGGACGGCAACATCGGCTGCATGGTCAATGGCGCGGGTCTCGCGATGGCGACCATGGACGTGATCAAGCTGGCCGGCGGCGAACCCGCCAACTTCCTCGACGTCGGCGGTGGCGCGACGAAAGAGCGCGTGACTGCGGCGTTCAAGCTGATCCTGTCCTCGCCCAAGGTCAACTGCATCCTGGTCAACATCTTCGGCGGCATCGTGCGCTGCGATTTGATCGCCGAGGGCATCATCGCCGCGGTGAAGCAAGTGGGCCTGAAAATCCCGGTGGTCGTGCGCCTCGAAGGCACCAACGTCGAGAAAGGCCGCGAGCTGCTGAGCAACTCGGGCCTCAAGATCACGCCCGCCAACGATCTGAACGACGCCGCGCAGAAAGCCGTAGCCGCCGCGAAAGCCGCGTAGATCGAACAATCGAGCGAAGCGAAAGCCGAGAACAGGATGTTCGAGCCCCGGACAGCACATGGATGTGTGGCGATCCGGGGCCCAGTTCAAAAAGGTCGAGCCCGGGACAGGACAGGGACGTACGCTGATCCGGGGCGCATTTTAAAAGGTCGAGCCCCGGACAGGACATGGATGTGCGGTGATCCGGGGGCCATTTTCACGAATTCGGGAATTTACATGTCCGTCCTCGTCGACAAAAACACCAAAGCCATCTGCCAAGGCTTCACCGGCCACCAGGGCACCTTCCATTCGCAGCAGGCGCTGGAGTACGGCACCAGGCTGGTCGGCGGCGTCACGCCCGGCAAGGGCGGCAGCGAGCACATCGGCCTGCCGGTCTACAACACCGTGCGTGAAGCGGTGGACGACACCGGCGCCGACGCGTCGGTGATCTTCGTGCCGCCGCCGTTCGCGGCCGACGCGATCATGGAGGCCGCGGCCGGCGGCATCCGGGTGATCGTGGCGATCACCGAAGGCATCCCGGTGCTGGACATGCTGCGCGTCAAGAATGTGTTGAAGGATTATCCCGACACCGTGCTGATCGGCCCGAACTGTCCCGGCATCATCACGCCCGGCGAATGCAAGATCGGCATCATGCCCGGTCATATCCACAAGCCCGGCAAGGTCGCGATCGTGTCGCGCTCCGGCACGCTGACCTACGAAGCGGTATTCCAGACGACCAACGTGGGCCTCGGCCAATCGACCGTGATCGGCATCGGCGGCGATCCGATCAACGGCATGAGCTTCATCGATTGCCTCAAGCTGTTCCAGGACGACACGCAGACCGAGGGCATCATCATGGTCGGCGAGATCGGCGGCACCGCCGAGGAAGAAGCGGCCGAATTCATCGCGGAAAATGTCAGCAAGCCGGTAGTTGCATTCATCGCCGGTGCGACCGCACCGGCCGGCAAGCGCATGGGCCACGCCGGTGCGATCATCTCCGGCGGCAAGGGCACCGCGGCGGGCAAGTTCGAGGCCCTGGAGAAGGCCGGGGTCACCACCGTCAAGTCGCCGGCGGACCTCGGCGCCACGCTGGCGGCGAAGATGCAGTAGGGCGGCATTGTCCGCCCAACGCCCGGGCGCGGGCGGCCGTGTTCCCTTGCGTATGCTGAAGCGTTTGGATCTGCCGTCACGGGATTTGCAGGGCGCGAACTGCAGACCGCAGGCTAAAATGTCCGGGCCGCAGTCCGATGCGGCGGTGCGGCGTGTGCAGGAGTGCTCATGGTGGACAGGGTTGGCATTGCCCGATACATCGCCGATCGCATGATCCGCGACCGGGATGCACTCGCGGCGCGCTGGCAAAACCCCGAAGGCACCCATACCCGGCACGTGTATCTCGACGGGTTGCTGCCCGAGGAGCTTGTGCGCTCCATCCACGCAGGATTTCCCGCGCAAGGTGAAGGCTTTTTCAACCGCGATTCATTCCGGGAGAAGAAAAAGACCCTCACCGACCTGTCCGGCCTGCCGGCAATCCTCGACGAGGTCACCTACGCCCTGCAGTCGCCGGTCGTGATCGACGCGTTCGCGCAGATTGCCGGCATCGAGCATCTGGTTCCCGACCCCAGCCTGTACGCGGCGGGCCTGTCGATGATGTTCAAGGGCGACTTCCTGAATCCGCACGTCGATAACAGTCACGATGCGGGACGCAGCCTGTATCGCCGGCTGAATTTCCTGTATTACGTTTCGCCGGACTGGTCGCTCGACGACGGCGGCAGTTTCGAATTGTGGGATCCGGCGGTGCGGCGATGCAAAGCCCTCGAGGCGCGTTTCAACCGCTTGCTGGTCATGGAGACCCACCGCACCTCGTGGCACGCCGTGAGCCCGGTGACCGCCGACCGGCCGCGTTGCTGCGTCTCCACCTACGTGTTTTCGCCCGAGTCGCAGGACCGCAGCGAATATTTCCACATCACCCGCTTCACCGGGCGCCCCGGCCAGGTAGGGCGACGGGTGCGCGGCGTTTTCGACAATGCCCTGCGCCAGTTCGTGGCGCAGGTTTTCAAGGCCGGGCGAGGGCGTCGCCGCGTGAACGCGCCGCAAGTCGTCGGCGCCGTCGCGGCGCCCGGCCCCAATCGAAAATCAGATTGATCCCGTAGTGGAACGCGCATCAACATTTCGCCCGTTTTGCGGATGAACCCCCGACATGGCCACGCTGCGTCTCGCCCTCGCCCAGCATGATTTCCCCGTCGGTGCGATTGCGGCCAACGCTGGACGTGTGCGTGCGTTGATGCACGAAGCGCGAACAGGCGGCGCGGACCTGCTGGTTTGCCCGGAACTCGCATTGAGCGGCTACCCGCCGGAAGACCTGTTGTTGCGCCCGAGTTTTCTCGCTGCCTGCCAGTCGGCACTCGATGCCTTGGCGGCCGAAACCGGTAGCCTTGCCGCGCTGGTCGGGT
>JBOHYV010000268.1:0-4116 GCA_050738135.1 Rhodanobacteraceae bacterium
TGCCGAATATCGACTGGGCCAAGGCTTACTGGCACCTGCCGGTCTCCGACCAGATCCAGTTTGTCGGCGGCCCGAAGGGGATTTTTGCCTCGCCTGAACCGGGCACGCCCACCGGCGGCGAAATGATTCAGAGGTATCCCAACTCACCCGCGTGGTACAAGGGCGGGCTCTGGAACGACAGCGAATCCATCGACAAGCCCGGGCTCTGGTTCATGAGCTGGTACGACGTGTCGGTGTCACCCAACTTCGCAGCCTACAACTGGGTTCGCGGCCATGCCCCCGCGAAAGTCTCGGACGAGCAATACGCAATCATCGGCCCGGGACTCCATTGTCAGTATGGACCTGACGAGGACAGTTCCGAGCATGATCTGCGGATCGGCGGGAGCGATGGACGGGATGCCGGTGATGCCCGTTACCCGTACCGGAAATACATCATCGGATGGTTCGATCACTTCCTGAAAGGCAAGGACAACGGCGTCCTGCAGCATCATCCCAAGGTGACGTATTACCTGTTGGGCAAAAACGAGTGGAAGGACTCGCCCTCCTGGCCACCGCCCGGCGCCGTGACGAAGAAACTCTACCTGTCGAGCAATGGCGGCGCGAACTCGATGTTCGGCGACGGCGTATTGCAGTCAAGTGCGCCTGCGCAGGACGCGCCCGACAAGTTCACGTACAACCCGGCGACTCCCGTACCCACGCTCGGGGGCGGCGGTTGCTGTTTGTCGGGCGTCCAACTGGGTTCGTTTGACCAACGTCCGATCGAAGCCCGGAACGACGTGCTGGTCTACAGCACTCCCGTGCTGGAGAAAGGCATGGAGGTCAGCGGCCCGATCACGCTCACGCTTTACGTTTCCTCGAGCGCGAAAGATACCGATTTCACGTTCAAGGTGATGGATGTTTATCCGGACGGCAAGGCCTACAACCTGACCCAGAACATCCAGCGGGTGCGTTGGCGCGAGGGTTACGACCATGCCCCGGTGTTCATGCAACCTGGACACGTGTACAAGGTGACGTTCCAGCCCATCGACATCAGCAACTATTTCAAGCCGGGGCACCGTTTGCAGATTACGGTCTCGAGCAGCAACTTCCCGTACTACGACCGCAACCTCAATACCGGCGCGAACAACCAGACGACGACCCGGATGGTCGTGGCCCACAACGTCGTGCACCACAGCGGGCAGTACCCCTCGCAAATCGACCTGAGCGTGTTGCCCACATCGAAGGAGCGGCCGACCGATCCGGTCTCCGTCAAGAACGCGAAGCAGGACGCACAGGCAAAACCTGCGCAGTCGAAGTGATGTCGCGTCGTACAACGTAGCCTGACCGTGGTCGATGCAGGCAGCATCGGCCACGGTTTCCGGTTCAGCCTCCCTGTTGTTTGCCGCGTTTGCGCCGCGTCCGCCACCAGCGCAGCAGGCCGTACGACAGCCGCACCTTTTCCTGCCCGACCGGCAGATCGGCGCGGGCGAAGATCCACGATGACTTGGAGTAGGCGATCTGCTGCTCCGGATACACGCTGCGGTGGCCGATGATCAGGTAGGCCGCAACGCAGGCGCCCGCCACGTACAGGGTGGAGTCCGCCCCGAACAGTTCCGCCCCCATCAGGATCGCCGCAATCGGCGCGTTGGATGCCGACGCCACCACCGCGACCAGGCCGACCGCCGCACCCAGCGCCGCCTTAAGGCCCAGCAGGTGCGCGAACGCCCCGCCGGTCACCGCCCCGATCACGAATTGTGGCGTCACGATGCCGCCGTAGAAACCCGATCCCAGGGTGATCGCGACCAGCAGCGCCTTCCACAGGAAACCGAGGTAGTGCAGCAGCAATCCGTTCGCAAGACCGCCCAGCGGCAGCAGCATCGAATCCACAATGGCGCAGCGTACGTGCGTCAGGCAGTCGCGAATAGGACCCGCAGCCTCGAATGAATGGGTGTTGGCTGTGCTCGCGTACCGGATGCTTGGCATACTTCGCTGCGCCAGTGCATGCCAAGACCGCGCGCGGTTCCGGAAATGTTCCCGTTGCATTCCTACTGTGTGCGATGGATATGCTCCACTCCAGCCTGCGCAGTGGCAGCGGCATCTCATGACCGCGCGTGGCATGGAACGACCATCACGATAGGCATGATGGTGGCCTTCCGAAGGCGGCATCGCCCACCAAGCGAGCTTCCTGGTGGTCGTTAGTACAATCCACGTGTGCGCATGCCGTTGGGAACGGGGAGATCAAGACAGTGCGATTGATGAAACTGGACCGCACTACGCGGTTGATCCTGATCAGCATAGCGCTCGGGGTGGTCGGCGCACTGGGAGCTCAGCTATTCCTTCTGCTGCTGCACTTGACCGACACCTACGTCCTCGACTTTATCGGTCACTACCACACCATCACCGTCGCCGCTGCACATTCGGGGGGCGTACCGCCCAAACCCTTTACCCGCTTTTATTGGTGGGTGCCGCTCGCGACCACGCTCGGCGGGCTCGTTGCGGGCATCCTGATCTACTCGCTTGCTCCGGAAACCGAAGGCCACGGCACCGATGCCACGCTTGTTGCCTTTCATCGGAACAACGGACGGATGCGCACGCGGTCGCCGTTCGTGAAGATCATCGTGAGTACGATCACGATCGGCAGTGGCGGCTCGGGCGGACGCGAGGGCCCCACAGCGCAAATAGCCTCGGGCATCGGCGCAATCGTTGGCTCGCTCCTCAAACTGCCCGACGAGGAGCGGCGGCTGGTCATGCTGATCGGCATGGCTGCAGGCCTGTCGGCCATATTCAAGAGTCCGCTCGGCACCGCCATCTTCGCGGTCGAGATCCTTTATTCGCGCATGGCATTCGAAGGCGGCGCGCTCATTTACACGCTTATCTCGGCCGCAGTCGCCTACGCGATTACCGGTGCTTTCTCCGGTTACACCCCACTGTTCCTGCTGCCGGAAAGCCAGCGTGTCGTCCAGCCGGTCGACCTTGTCTGGTTTGCGCTGCTCGGCATTCTCGGGGGCGGACTCGGTGCGCTGCTGCCGGCGGTGTTCTACCGCATTCGTGACGCATTCCGCGCTCTCAAGATTCCGAATTACTTCAAACCCGCGATCGGCGGGTTGGCTGTCGGTCTGATCGGCATCGCGGTACCGCCCATCATCGGCGGTGGCTATGGCTACATGCAGTTCGCCTTGCAAGGCGGAACCGGACTCGCCGCCTGGGTACTTCTGCTGTTTTCGCTCGGCAAGATCCTGACGCTTTCGCTCACCATCGGCTCCGGCGGATCCGGGGGCATGTTCGGGCCCACGCTTTACGTGGGAGCCTTGCTGGGCGCCGCATTCGCGGCGACCCTCAACCTGATGCACCTCAATGTGGACTCGTCGTGGCTTGCCGTGGTCGGGATGGCCGCCGTGTTCGCCGGAGGTGCGCGGGTGCCGATCGCATCGATGGTCATGGTGATCGAGATGACGGGTGGCTTCGTACTCATCATGCCGACCATGCTCGCCGTGGCGCTTGCGTTCATCGTCCAGTACGCGCTGACACGTCACGCGAAGTATCCCACCATCTACGAGGCGCAGGTGCCGACGCCGGCAGAAAGCCCCGCCCATCGCAGGGCGTACTACGAAGCCGCCGTGGGCTTGCTGCGGCGCCAGGAAGTGCAACTCGACAACGACGTCCTGTCCAGCGAACTGCACGCTGCGCTGCGTCGCGGCGAGGGTATTCCACTCACGCGTCGCCGCGAACAACTCTACAGTCTCGCGCTTGCGCCGGGTTCGCCAGTCGTGGGGAGCGAAGTGCGCAGCCTCGGCTTGGCCGACATGGGCGTGGTGATCGTGGGACTCATCCGCGGCGAGGGTGACATCGTGCCGCATGGCGGCACGCGACTGCAGGTCGGCGACGAGCTGTTGGTCGCTGCCGGCAATGACGGAATCGAGCAGTTTCGTACGCTTATTGCTCCACCCGGTGACGCCGATCACGCGACCGCGTAGACGAGGTGTGCGAGCAAGCCAGTATTCCACCGGTGCTGTAGCACACTGGACCGTCTGGCTGATCCAGCCAGTTTTTGTTGAAGCTTTTTATCGGAGCAGCATGGCGTGCCAAGGTAGTCCCAAGACCACTGTCGGGCGACTCGCCGGATGAGCGATCGGCAGG
>JBOHYV010000269.1:0-4114 GCA_050738135.1 Rhodanobacteraceae bacterium
GGCAGCGGGTGCGCCAGCATCCAGCGGTTAGTTGCCTGTTTCGCCGGGAGAGCCATCGAACAGGAAGCGCTGCATTTCGGCGGCAAGCATTGTGCGTGTGGCCGGGTCGCGCGGCGACAGCCGGTTCTCGTTGATCAACATCGTCTGGTACGCGAGCCATTGCTGCCACGCTTCGCGGCCGATGTGTTCGTAAACACGTTGCCCGAGTTCGCCGGGCCACGGCGGTCGATCCAGGCCTTCGGTTTCGCGTTGCGTTTTCTGGCAGTACACGAGTCTGGACATGATATCGGGCGAGCTGTCGTGGGGAGTCAGGGCCGGGATGCCCGTTCGGGCGTTACGGGATCTGCGGTAAGCGGGGGCGCCTGATCGTCGAGGGAGGCAGCGATCAGCGACGATCGCAACAACTTCAGCACGGGTGCGGGAATGCCCAGTGTCGCGATTTCTCCGCGCGAGCACCAGCGAGAATCGGGATCATCCGCCAGCCGCTCGTTCGCGTGTACGCCACGCCATTCGAGCGGCGCCGCCTGCAAACGGAAATGCGTGAAAGTATGCCTGACGCCGGGCAGCGCTGCAGCGGTCGCGTGATCGAGTTTCGCGAAATGCGCGGCCAGCGTGCCGGCCGCATTCGCGTCCTGCGCTTCCGGCAGACTCCACAGGCGTGGCCACACACCTTGCGGTGGACGGCGTTGCAGCAATACGCGATCGTGCTGGTCGCGCAGCACCACGAATACGATGTGTTTTTCCGGCAGCGTGCGCGCGGGCCGCGGCGCCGGAATCTTGTTGGTGAGATTGTCCCGGTGCGCGACGCACTCGGCCGATTGCGGACATTCCGCGCAATCCGGATTGGCACGTGTGCACACGGTTGCGCCGAGATCCATGATCGCTTGCGTGTAATCCGCTGTGCGAGTCGAAGGGGTGTGCGTTTCGGCGTGTGCCCACAGGGCTTGCTCGACCGTGCGTTCGCCCGGCCATCCGCGCACGCCGTGAAAGCGCGCCAGCACGCGTTTGACGTTGCCATCGAGGATCGCATGGCGTTGTCCATGGGCCTGCGCAAGGATCGCCGCGGCGGTGGAACGCCCCAGTCCCGGCAGTGCCGCAAGCGCTTCGAAGTCGCGCGGCAGTTCGCCATCGTGGTTGGTCATGCAGGCCTGCGCCGCGGCGTGCAGATGGCGTGCGCGGCGGTAGTAACCGAGTCCCGACCACAGCGCCATCACCTGGTCTTCCGGCGCGGCAGCCAGCGCGGCGACGTCCGGCAGCGCCCGCACGAAGCGTTCGAAATAGGGAATGACGGTGGCGACCTGCGTCTGCTGCAGCATGACTTCCGAAACCCACACACAATAGGGCGTACGGCGGTTTGTCGGCGTGTCCTGCCACGGCAGGTCATGACGGCCGTGGCGGTCGTACCAGTGCAGCAGACGGCGCGCGAATCCGTCCATCGGATCAATGTTTCGCGGCGGATGATGCGGCAGCGGGCAATATGACGGAGGACGCTGCGGCGGCGGGCGCAATGCGCGCGGACGATGCCGGCTCCAGATCGGGTCCCGCGTTCAAGGTCAAACCGGTGGCTTTCAGCCAACCCATGTCGAGCTTCTGGACTTCGGCTTCGCCCGTGAACGGCAGCGGTCCGGGTGGGTGCTCCGGCGACGCCGCGAGCAGCCGCTGCCACCATTTGCCGAATTCGGTCGGCTGCAGGTGGAGGCTGGCACGTGAATTGTCGCCCTGGATATTCACGGCGATGCCGAGCGGGGTTTGCCCGGAAGGCGGCAGTACGTCCAGCGCGATCTTGTCGACGCTCATCGCGCCGGATTGCGGTGCAGCTGCACTCGAAGGTGCCGACCCGCTGGCGGCTGGCGCGCTGGACGGTGCGGCAGGTGGCGCGAGCGACGGGTAATGCAGGTTGCCGCGCAGGTGCATGGCGATCGCCTCGCCACCCTGCCACTGCCCCTGGCCCTGTAACTGCAGCGAGAATCCACCCTGTTTGCCGAAATCGATCCGGATGGGGTTGAGGTCGATCGTTCCGTCGTGTGGCGAGGAAGGCACCGTGTCGAGGCTGGCGGTGACCTCGCGGCCGTCACCGCTGCGCGCCGAAGCGTCCATCCGGAAAGGACGGCCCGGCAGCAGTTCGCCGGTGTCGAGGCTGAGTTCGAACAGCAAGGGCGCGCCGCCATTGGTCAACGTGCCTTGCGTCATGTGCACGCCGGCCGCGATGGTCGGCAGTCGCGGCGGTCCCTTGTGGCTGGGCAAGCGCAGAAGCAGTGCTTTCAGTTCGCCTAGATCGATGCGCGGCCCTTCCACTTCGACGCGTTCGATCGCAACGTCGCCGCGCAGCAGAGCGCGCCACGGCACCACGATCGTCGCGCCGTTCGCCTGCAGGAACGGCGTGGACGAACCGGCGTTGGTCAAACTGAAACGCCGCATCTTGACGGCCGGGCGCGGGAACAGCGTTGGTTCCGCGGCAGCCTGCATGTCCAGCTTGATTCCGGCGCTCGCGAGCTCGCGCTCCAGCAGGCCGGTGAAACGCTGCGGTTGCAGCAATGACTGCACATGGATCGCGAGCGCGACCAGCAACGCGAGTACGACCACGCCAGTGGCCAGCGCGACCCAGCGCATGCGGTGCTGTCGCCATGTTGCGGGAATAAACATCCGGTGACTCAGGGCGCGCCGGGAAGCAGTCCGTCGACAAACGCGCGTGAATCGAAAACGCGCAGATCCACGGCGCGCTCACCCAGTCCCACGTATCGGATCGGCAGGGCGAATTCGCGCGCCAGCGCGAACACCACGCCGCCCTTGGCGGTGCCGTCGAGTTTGGTGACCACCAATCCCGTCACCCCGATCGTGTTGATGAACTGGCGCACCTGGTTGATCGCGTTCTGGCCGGTGGTGCCGTCGATCACCATCAATACTTCGTGCGGTGCATCGGCATCCAGTTTGCCCACGACACGCTTGATCTTGGCCAGTTCGTCCATCAATCCGGAACGGGTGTGCAGGCGTCCGGCGGTATCGGCGATCAACACGTCGTTGCCGTGGGCGATGCCCATCTGCAGCGCGTCGAAAATCACGCTGGCGGAATCCGCGCCCTGGCCTTGCGCGCACACGGGAATGCCGAGCCGCCCCGCCCATTCCTGCAATTGCGCCACTGCGGCGGCACGGAAGGTATCGCCGGCGGCAAGCAGCACGTCGCGCCGCTCGTTCTGGAAACGGCGCGCAAGCTTGCCGATGGTGGTGGTCTTGCCGACGCCGTTGACGCCGACCACCAGCAACATGAAGGGTTTGCGGCCACCCACGTCGAGGTGACGCGCCACCGGTTCGAGCAACGCGACGAGCCGCGCGCGCAATGCCTCGCGCAGTGCGTCGGCATCCACGAACTCGCGCTTGTGCATGCGGCGGCGCAGGTCGTCGATCAGTTCGGTGGTGGCGGCAACCCCGACATCTGCCGACAGCAGGGTGATCTCGAGTTCGTCCAGCAACGCATCCGAGAGGACGGGATTGCGCGAAAACAGCGACGTCAATCCGCGCGCGAAGCCGCTGCCGGAAAGACGCTCGCGCCAGCCGCGCGGCGGTTGTGAAGTGCTGGCCATCAAATCGTTCGCTCCCGACGCCATGTTCGGCAACGGCGCTTCGGGCAGCGTCGGCGGCCCGACATGGAGGCGGGGCGCCTGGCCGGCATCCGGTCCGGATTGCAGGAAGTCGGGCGGGAGCGTGGATTCGTCCGGAAACGCGAATGCCGGATCGTTGCGCGGTTTGCGGCCCGCGAGCTTGTTCCACAGGTTCGGCATGGGGGTGGTCGTGGGGTACAGTGGGCGAGATGCTAACACCGGCATTATTAATGCGATCATCCCTGATCGCTGCTTCGTTCAACGACGGCGCAAGACTCTCACAACCGCGCAGTTTACGGGTGCGCCACGGCCTTCCATGGCCTGACTTCTCTCGAAAGCTCCATGACCAAGTTCGATCGCGGCCCTCCTGGACGCATCCACATCATCGGCGGCAGTTTGCGGGGCTCGCGGCTTGCCGTGCCGGCGCTGCCCGGGTTGCGGCCGACGCCGCAACGCCTGCGGCAAACCTTGTTCGATTGGCTGGCGCCGGTGATCGAAGGGGCGAACGTGCTGGATGC
>JBOHYV010000270.1:0-4097 GCA_050738135.1 Rhodanobacteraceae bacterium
ATTGTTGTTGACGAGCGACGAGGAAGGTCCGACCAATCTCGACGGGGTGCGCCGCGTTGCGCAAGGTTTTCGCGAAACGGGCCAGCGTATCGACTGGTGCGTGGTCGGTGAGCCGTCGTCCAGGGAAAAGCTGGGCGACATGATTCGCGTGGGGCGGCGTGGATCGCTGTCATTCAGGCTGGTCGCGCGTGGCGTGCAGGGCCACGTCGCTTATCCAGACAGGGCGAAAAATCCCATCCACGCCGTCGCACCCGCCCTGGTCGAACTTGCCGCCGCGCGTTGGGACGAAGGCAATGCAGATTTCCCCCCGACGACATTCCAGGTTTCGAATATCCACGGCGGCACCGGCGCGCTCAACGTGATTCCGGGCAACGTGGTCGTGGATGCGAATTTCCGCTTCGGTACCGCCAGCACCGCGGACTCGTTGCGCGAACGAACAGAAGCGATCCTGAAAAGTCACGGCGTCGGGTACGCGATCGAATGGAACCTCTCCGGCGAGTCGTTTCATGCGCCGGAGGACGGCAGGTTACGCCGAGTGGTGATCCAGGCTTGTCGCGACGTGTGCGGCATCGAACCCGAAGCAAGTACCGGCGGTGGCACTTCGGATGGCCGCTTCATTGCACCACTCGGCGCCGAAGTGGTCGAGATCGGCCCCGTCAACGCCAGCATCCACAAGATCGATGAGCATGTCGCCGTCGCCGATCTCGAACGTCTCCCTGATTTGCATCTGGCGATTTGCAAGCAATTGCTGGGTTGATCGGGATTGCGGGCTTTCGCCTCGGCCGGAGCCACGTAATTCACGGCGTTTCCGGACTTGTGGAAGCGTCTGCCGGCGGTTCGCATCCATGCGGGGCTGTCGGCTTCAGCGAGATGTCGATGGAGCAAACACCGCGAAAATCCCTGCGTAGGGTTTCACCATGAACGCCGGCGCGCCGTAATAGTTGCCATCGACGTAAATCTGGGAAAGGGTGCCGTCGAGATACAGTGCGTCGCGGCAGCCCAGCTTGTCGCGAAACAGCGCAGCAAAGGTGTGGAAGTTCACCGGCCCTGCGCTGACCACGAACACGGCCCGGTTCGGCTCGGGGGCGCACACGCCGCTGCGCCATTTCACGCTGTCCGAGCCCGCGTCGAAGTGCGGGTTGAGCTTCCCGGCGATCACCAGCATGGGTCCTGATTGGGTGGCGACGCGCGGGTGCAGGTGCGCGGCGGCGAAGGACGTGGTGGTTTGCACCGTTGCGTGCCCGTCGGAATCGATCGCGAAGACCCCGTTCGGCAGCAGCGAGAAATTGCCGGCCGCGGGATCGCCATGGGCGGTGTTGAGGGCTCTGAGCGTTTTGCCCTTCTCGACGTACAGGCCCAGCGGTTCGCCGTGTGCGTCGTAGATGCCGGCATTGACGGCAAACAGCAATTGTTGTCCGTGCGCGTCGCCCCATTGTTGGAGTGCATGGATGCTGGAGAAAGGCTTGTCGGTGGCAGGGTCGCGCCAGTGCAGGCCAAGCTCGACCTTGCCGAGGTTGACGGTCACCACCCGGAAGTGCACGTTGTCGAACATCACGTCGTGGCTCGATATGCCTTGCGGCGCCTGTGCGCAGGCTGCCGACAATGCGACCGCCAGCAACAGCGGCAACCATCGGGCGAACGTGTCGAAGCCTTTGGACAGGGTGCGTCTGAATGTCATGGGGCGATGGTCGCGGAATTGCGCGGGGCGTTGCAAGCGTGCGCGGCTGCCGCGTTCAGGCTGTCCCTGCGGCGGGATCATCAGCGGGCAGGCTGCAGGGTCAGGCGATATTTCGCCGGCCCCGGCAGAAGTGGCGTCGGCTTGCCGTGCACCCATGCCTCGTGGCCCTTGCCGAACCACGGCGACAGCGGGTTGTCGGATTGCCCGGAAGGCATTTCCAGAATGCCGTGGGCCTCGTTGCCGGGTTGCACGTCCATCCGCATGGATGCACCGAAATCCGGGTGCAGCACGCGCGGCATGTCGTTGTCGCCGGGCAGTTCGTCGTGGGGCATGTCGAAGAAGCGGGCCAGCCAGCCGGGCAACGCGATCGACAAAGGGTTGTCGATTTGCGCGGCGTTGTGCTGTCCCCAGGTTTTGCTCGCCAGCGGACCCGGCAGTGCGGCCAGCGCGTCGGCGACTTCGTGCGCCGAGGCCGCGAGCAGGGCATCCCAGTTCCGGTATTTCGGGTTCAGCAGCCAGGCGGGCTTTTGCGTCAGCATTGTCCACACCGCGTATTCGCCCACTTGCGACGTGGGCCATTCGAAGTCCTTCCACTTCGCCGACGCGCGCGCAGCGAACGGCGCCAGCGCGTTCTCGCGGACACGCTCGCGAAACATCCGCACGATGCGGTACCCAACGCTGCCGACGGAGGCGTGCGCCTTCCAGTTTCGTACGAACGGTTTGAGCGCTGCCAGTCGAGCGCAGGAGGCGTTCGCCATGGTTGGCACATGGATGCGCGACGAGTCGGGTTGTCGCTGATCGCAATGCGGAGCATCAAGCACGGATCCCAGCAACGTCTGCCAGCGCGCAAGGAACAGCGCGCGGTCGTCGAGCTGGATATCCAGCATGGCACGCGAATCGAAATGTTCGCGCGCGCGGAGATCGTCGCGGATTTGCTGCGCACGTGCGCCCTGATCGTAGCCGCCATCACCGAGCAGCTTCAGCGCCGCGCCATCGACGATGCGCTGGTTTGCGCTCCAGATGCGCGAGCCCTCAGGATCTTCGATACGCGGATCCTGCGCCGGTGCGGCGTAACCGATCCAGCCCATGCCGCGCTTTGACCAGTCGGCTGGAGCGGAAGGATCGACACCCGCGCGAATCGGAATCACGCTGCCGGCGATGCTCCAGCCGATGTGGCCGTGCGCGCCGACCACCACGAGGTTCTGCGGGGGGATTCCGATGGTGGGCGCGAGTGCCAACGCCTGCTCCACCGTGGTCGCGGTTGCCAGTTTCATCAGGTTGAGGTTGACCGCGCGCGGGTCCTGTGCGATCCATGCCAGCGCCAGCGAGGTGCCGTCGGGCGCCTTCGCCATGATCGGGCCCCAGATCGTGTCATCGACCGTGACATGGACGTCGGGTGCGCCTTTCACGTGGATGACTTCAGCGCGTCGGGTGATCGTGTCCCAGCCATCGGGTGTCTTGTATTGCGCCGGGTTCTTCGGCTTGCGGATCACCTGTACCCAGTCCATCCAGTCACCTCCGCTGTTGGTGAACCCCCACGCAATGTGGCCGTTGCTGCCGATCACCAGCGCCGGCGCGCCGGGCAGGGTGACGCCATCGAGGTCGATCATGCGATGCGGATCGGCCGGATCGGGATGGCGCAGCTGCGCGCGATACCAGATGTTGGGCACGCGCAGGTGCAGGTGCGGATCGTTGGCGAGCAATGCGCTGCCGCCGGTGAGTGCGCCGCCCACCGCGAAGCCGTTGCTGCCGATGCCGGTGTTGGCGGCAGCGGACCGGGCTATCGCGCGTTCTCCAGCCACGAGTGAAACCTTCGTCGCGGGGCTGCTGCCGAGGTCAAACACCGAGGCGCCCGGCATCGGCACCGGTTGCGAAGGGCCGCCCTGCATCGGCGCCTGCCAACGTGGCGCGGGCGCGAGCAGAAAATCGACCAGCGGCTTCGGCAGCACCGCACGCAGGCGCGCGGTATTCAGCTCGCGCCGATCATCGCCGTTCTGGTTCAAATCGAGGAACATGGCATCGATGGTGAGGAGGGTGCCGACATCGGTCCACGGCTGCGGTTTGGCCCCGAGCAGCAGGTATTCCCAAGGCCGCACCGAAAGATGCGCGAGCCCTGCGTTGACGCCGGCGGTGTAGGCGTCCATCAATCCACGCTGTCGCGGAGGCAGCGACGCGAGTTCGCGCCTGGCCAACGCGCGGAAGCGGTGCTCGCGATGGTTCTCGTCCACCTCCAACGCGGCCTTGCCGACCAGGGCCGCAAGTTCGCCCGCCGCATCGCGGCGTTGCAGGTCCATCTGGAAGAAGCGTTCCTGTCCATGCACGAAGCCGAGCGCGTAAGCGAGGTCGCGACGATTTTGCGCGGTGATGACGGGAATGCCGTCGGCGTCGCGCACGACTGTGACGGGCGCTGTGATTCCGT
>JBOHYV010000271.1:0-4086 GCA_050738135.1 Rhodanobacteraceae bacterium
GCCGGCAATTCCGTCTCGAATTCCTCGTCGACGCGTTTTTTCAGTGCGGCGCGCGCCAGCGGCGAGTCCACGCTGATCCAGCCTTGCTTCGCGTCGGTTTCGTCGGGGCCGACGATGCGGTAACGATGGATCTTGCCGCTGTCCAGTTCCTCGATTTCGAAATCCGCGCCGAAAAAGATGGCGCCGCGGTCGGCGGGCAATCCTTCGGCGACTTTCAGCACGGGAATGCGTTTGGACAGGTAACGCACGCGCCGGTCGATCTCGCCGAGTTGCTTCTTGCGATACGTGTATTCGGCGTTCTCCGAGCGGTCGCCCTCCGCGGCCGCGGCCGCCAGCGCCTTGACCACTTCCGGGCGCGATTCGCGCCACAGGTGCTCGAGTTCGGCCTTCAGCGCGTCGAAACCGGCCCGCGTGATGATTGCGGTGGAATGGGGCGGTGCCGGGCGCCAGCGACTCATGCGGAACGCGGCTCGTCCGCGATCAATCCGGAAATCCCGGGCACGGCCGCGTGTTGCGGCCAGCGCTGGATGAAGCGTTGCGCCAGATGCACGGCCAGGCCATGCATGCCGATGCGCGAGGCCAGCCGCGCGAGTTCGGCCGCGCTGTCCGGATCATCGGGCACGAAGGCTGGATCGATCTCGCGGCATTCCTGCACGATCCCCAGGGCACGTCGCGTTTCGCCATTGGCGCAAAGTTGCGCGATCCACGTCTGTCCGTGCTGGACCAGCAGATCCTTGCGCTTGAGTCGGTGCAGCAGGTTCCGAAACAACGCGTGCACGGGCGCCGGCGCACTGCGTTCGCGGATCCGGTCGCGCAGACGGATCGCAGCCGCCTCGGCGTCGTCCTTCGCCAGCGCTTCGCACTCGTGCACGAGTTCATCGTCCGCGCCCTGGCCCAGTTTGCGCGCGAGTTCCGGTGCTTCCGGACGCATGCCGAAGCGCTCGCGGTAATGCCAGACCAGCAGACCCATCCAGTGGAAATCAAGCAGCACCAGCCAGGTGCAGGCAAAACCGTACAGCGGCAGCGCAAACAGCAGCGGCAGCTTCGAGGCGCCTTCCAGCGCCGCCCAGACCAGCAGCGCCAGCACCGCGTTGGCGAGCACCGGGATCAGGTAGGCGGCGCCGAAGCGCGCGAAAACGCGCGCCCACGTGGCGGGATTCAACGCCACCACGATGCTGCCGTCGAACGCCAGCGACATGTCGATTGCGGGCAGCAGCACCGCCGCGAGGGCGAGTGTCACCCAGAACGCGTCGCGCGCCAACGCCGCGGTCGCAACCAGCAGCAGGATCACCAGCACGTGCAGCACGAGGATCGTGCGCGGGCTGCCGACCCGATCGTCCAGACTCACCTCCGGCGGATCGGCGTAACCGTCGGCGGTGCGGATCATGCAGTCGATGGCATAACGCCAGGTCGCCGCCCAGATGATGATGCTGACGAGCGTCCCGAAGATGCTCGGCAGCAAGGTGAGATAGCGGCACAATGCGAGCGTGATGCAGCTGGCCAGCGCCGCGCCGCGGACAGGGTAGGCGACGCCGTGGAGCAGCCGCGCGGAAAGCGGCATGTCGGCGGAGGCGAGGCGGATCGCGGGCACGCCGACCTCAACCGCGCCCGCCGACAATCCCGCCCGGCATGCCGCGCAGGATCTGCCGACGTCCCGGCGGCGAAGCAGCGGCTCGCGGGATGCCGGGCATGTTGTCGGTGCCGAACGGGATATGGTTCATTGGTTTCCCATTGCACAACCTGTGATGGAGTTTGGATTGTACGGTGCGGACGGCTTGAGTCGCGCGCGCTGACCCGTTAGGGTGCGGACGTTGTTTTGTTTCTGGTGGGCAATACATGATGCGTCGGCTGGGTTGGGTGGCATGCGTTGGAGCGTTGGGGTTTCTGGCGGGTTGCGGACAGGTCAAGACGCAGGCGGCGAGTCCTGCGAATCTGAATGGCCTGTATGCGCAACTGGACCAGGCCAGCAGCCAATATGATCAGGCGCTGGAGCAGGCGCGGCGCGGCGACAACGCACAATCGCAGAAAACACTGGCGGCCGCACTCAATGCGATGCGCAGTGCATCCAATGCTTGCGTCAACACCCCCGGCTGCGATACCCAGAAATTCCTTGCCGCCTACGATCAGGCGCTGCGCCTGAAGGACGGCAGCTTTCTCGGCACCGAGGACGTCGACGGGCAAGTACTCGACGACGAGGACCAGAATGACGCAGGCGCCGATTCCGGCGTGTTGACCACGTTGCCGCAGGCGCAGCGAACCGTGCAGTTGCTGCATGGCCACAAGCTGTCGGACCTGGTCGCGACCAATGGCCCGGTACAGGCGGCCTTGCAGGTTTGGTTGACCCGCTTGCGGCCCAACCTGATCCGCGCGTACGTGGATTACCGGTACTTGCGCCACCAGATGTGGCCCGCATTCCACAAGGCCGGACTGCCCGAAGCGATCCTGTTCGGAATCCTGGCCAAGGAATCGGGCGGCAAGGTCCATGCCGTGTCGCGGTCCGGGGCGGCCGGCCCGCTGCAATTCATGCCAGCCACCGGGTCGCGTTTCGGCCTGAACACCGTGGACGGATTCGACCAGCGTTTCGACCCCGCCATGGAGGCGCAGGCGAGCGCGCAATACCTCAACGAGCAATTGGGAAAGCTCAACGACAACCTGGCGCTGGTACTGGCCGCCTACAACGGTGGCGGGGGTCGGGTGGGGCGCCTCGTCGCGGGCACTTCCGACGCGAGTTTCTGGGACCCCAAGTTTTATTTCTCGCTGGCGCCGGAAACGCGCGCGTACGTGCCCATGGTACTGGCCGCAGCGTGGTTGTTCCTGCACCCGCAGCGTTACAACCTGCAATTTCCACGAGTCGACGGCGTGCCCGGCCACGTAGACCTGGTCAAGACGGCATCACTCGATGAACTTTCCGTGTGCCTCGGCAATGACGGTGACTCGCGCTATGGCTGGTATCGCACGCTGCGCAACCTCAATCCGCAGATGGATCCCTCGCAGATGCAATCGCAGGGCACGCGCGTCAACTTGCCGAAGGTTCTGGAAGCCGCGTACAAGCGTTCGTGCACTGACGGCAAATGGGTCGCGCTCGCCGACCAATTGCAGAATGCCCAACTTCCGAATCCGCCGCCACCACCCCAGCCACGGGACTACACGGTTCGCACGGGCGACACCCTGTCGGCCATCGCGCTGCGGTTCCACTGCGACAGCGTCCACGAGTTGATGCGCAGTAATCATCTGCACGCGGCCGACGATTTGCGGGTCGGAAAGCGTTTGCAGCTGGGCGGGTGCCAGCATGCGGACCCGCCCGCCCGGCCGCGGCATTACACCGTGCGCAAGGGCGACACCCTGTCCGCGATCGCGCGCCGATTTCATTGCGACAGTGCCGACGACTTGATGCGCAGCAATCATCTGCACGCAGCCGACGATTTGCGGGTCGGAAAGCAGTTGCAGCTGAAGGGGTGCCAGCTCTGAGGGGCATCGCGTTTCGTGGTCTCCGACCGCGGTGACGTTACTGGGCACTTTATCCCGGCAATCGGATTACGTGTTTCCCGGCCCGCGTGGCGAGCCAATCACGACGGCGGCCACTCTGAAGGCCTTGCGCACGCTGCGTCCATGCGCTGAGGGACAAGACCGAAGCGGCGTACAAGCGAACCGATTTGTTCGCCCAACGCGCGCGTTTGATGGCCGACTGGGCCAAGTTCTGTTCGATCTCGGCACCCGGGGGCAACGTCACACCGATCCGTCGCACGCACAGGGCAAACTGAGTCGGCGCAAGACCCCGCCATGTCAGCCGGCTGACACTATCGAGGAGGAATGGTCCAGTGCAGGATAGGGATGCCTGACTGTCGGCGTGGAGTGGATCGGCGCACGACCCAACCTTGACCTCCGCGCCCCGGCCGGAACCTGCGTAGCGGCCCGGGATTGCGTACACTTCCCGCACTGCAGGCCGGCCTGTCGCCGGCGGGGTCCCTGGGGTTCGCGTGGCGGACAAGTCCGGTTTCTTCGAGGAACTGAAACGCCGCCACGTGTGGCGCGCGGCGGTTGCCTATGCGGTGGCCGGCTGGCTGATCGTGCAGATCGCCACGCAGG
>JBOHYV010000272.1:0-4084 GCA_050738135.1 Rhodanobacteraceae bacterium
TGCCTCGGCGCCGTCGCCGATCGCCACATCCCACATGTTCGCCTGGGTGTTGTTGCCGATCGCCACCGCCGAATCCCCGCTGGCGTTGTCGTTGTTGCCGACCGCCACGCTGAAACCGCCGGATGCCGTCGAGCCGACGCCTGCCGCCAGGGCATTGGCGCCCGTGGCCCCGTCGTTGTTGTAGTTGCCGTCCGTACTGGTCCCGCTGGCGCTGAAGAAGTGGGTCTCGCCGATCAGCATCGCATCGTGCAGCGATTGCAATTGGCTGACGTTGACCGCATCGGTCGGGGCACCGCCCGCTGCCACGTTGGTGATGCGACGCTCGGTGCCCGACGCACCCACGCTGACGACGTTGCTGCCGATCGAAGTACCGGAGATCGTGTCCGTGCCCGGGTTGTACGAAGCGATCAAGGAAGCGGCTACCACGCTGTCGTTGCCGAGCGCGACCGCTCCATCCAGCCCGACGCCGATGGTCACGTCGTTGCCCAGCACGAAGGCGTTGTCGGCATCGATGGTGTTGTCATTGCCAAAGGCGTAGCTGCCCGATCCCGCAACGATGTTTGGATCGCCGAACGCGCCGGAATCGTTGCCGCTCACCTGGTTGCCGACGCCGAGCGAAATCGAAGTGTTCCCCGTCGCATTCGAGCCGGTACCAATGGCGATGGCGTTCGTCTGGCTCGCAACGGTGTCACGGCCCAGCGCAATGCCATTGAAGCCCGAGGCATTCGCATCGGCGCCCAGGGCCAATGCCTTGGTCGCCGACGCCGTGGCCTGATAACCGAGCGCGACGGAAGAAACACCCGACGCAATGCCGCCGTCGCCCAGCGCTGTCGCGCCGTCGGCAGACGCCGACGCCGCCACGCCCAGCGAGGCAGCATCCATGCCCCCGGCGCTGGCGCGATCTCCGACCGCGGTCGCGGCATTGGCCGATGCTTCGGCTCCATATCCGATCGCCGTGGCGCCGTTGCCGTCGGTGCGCGCGCTGGTACCGACCGCGGTGGCGGCGGTACCCGTCGCGCTGGCTGTTTTGCCAATCGCGGTCGACTGACTGCCGACCGCGTCGGCTGCGTGACCAATCGCTATCGCATCCTCGTTCTCTGCTTTGGCGCGCTCGCCGACAGCGGTGCTGAATACACCGGATGCCGACGCGTAGCTACCCACCGCCGCGGCGTCGGTATTGGAGGCGTTCGCCTCATCGCCGATCGCGATGCTGGGTGCGCCGTTCGCCTGTGCGTTGTTGCCGCAGACGACCGCTTTGTTCCCTGTGGTGGTGTACGTGCAATCCTGCGTCGCCGCCGCGGCGTGCCCGGCCCAGGCCATGCAGCCGCACAGCAACACTGCGGATACCAGCGCCCTCAACGCGGGTAAACGGCGCGTCGGGCCTTCTTCCGCGCGACTGCCGCCCGCGTGGCCGTGCGCCAGTTCCGATGCAACTTCGATCTGCTGGCGTGAATGGTTCCACACCAGGTTGTAAATCCGGTTCATGTCAATTCCCCTCAAGAAATGCGAACACGAAGGCTTGCGCCATTCGTGTCACGGTGTGCCCGACGCGTGTGGTCGGCGTGTTTTTTCACCTTGCGCACGCAGGTGCACACCGCATGCCACATGCGGCTCCCGCCACGTTGTTTTGCAATTGCAAGTGACAACAACTGTGAACGGCGCGGAGTTGAAACACCCGGAAGTCAGGAACTGTGAATCGTGTAGCCGGCCAGTGCTGGCGTGTTGCGGGGTACCATCCAGAGCATGAATGCTGCCGATTTCCCGATCGCACCACTGTTGCCGCGCATTCGCGAAAGTCTGCGCGAACACCCGAGCCTGGTGCTGGAGGCGCCGCCCGGCGCAGGCAAGACCACGCAGGTGCCGCCCGCACTGTTGCACGAGCCATGGATTGCGGAGAAGAAAATCCTGATGTTGGAGCCACGCCGGATCGCGGCGCGTGCGGCGGCGGAGTTCATGGCCGCGCAACGCGGAGAAGCGGTTGGGCAGGCGATCGGCTACCGCATCCGTTTTGAATCGCGTGTCACGGACGCGACCCGCATCATCGTGGTCACCGAAGGAATCCTGACGCGCATGCTGCAGGACGATCCGGAACTGCCGGAGGTGGGCGCGATCGTATTCGACGAATTCCACGAGCGGCACCTGGCCGGCGACCTGGGCGCAGCGTTGGCGCTGGACGTGCAGGCGACCTTGCGCCCCGACCTGCGCATCCTTGTGATGTCGGCCACTTTGAACGACACCCGCGTTCCCGCATGGCTGTCGGCGCCGGTACTGCGCAGCGAGGGCCGTGCATTCCCGGTGCGCATCGAATATCCACCGGCGCGGCGCGGCGAAAGCGAACCCGCGCAATTGCGTCGTGTCGTGCAACACGCGCTGGCTGAAAGCGATGGCGATGCGCTGGTGTTCCTGCCGGGACGGTACGAGATCGCCCAAGCGCAACGGATGCTTGAAAACGCTCTCTCCTCTCCCTCCGGGAAAGGGAAAACCTCGGATATTATCGAGATTCTGCCGCTACACGGCGAACTATTGCTTGCGGACCAGCAAGCTGCGCTGATGCCACGGAACTCTTCCGCCATGGATGGCAAGAATACGCGTCGCGTGATTCTCGCCACCAACGTCGCCGAATCCTCGATCACCGTGCCGGGGGTGCGAACGGTCATCGATGCGGGGCTCGCACGCGAGCCACGTTTCGATCCGAATTCGGGGTTCACCCGGCTCGCAACGGTCAACATTTCGCAGGCCTCGGCGGACCAGCGCGCAGGCCGCGCGGGTCGCGTCGCGCCCGGTGCCGCGTACCGGCTGTGGCCCGAAAGCCGGCGGCTGGAACCTTCGCGCATGCCCGCGATCGCGCAGACGGAACTGTCCGGGCTGGCGCTTGACCTCGCGGCCTGGGGTGTGGGCGAGGATGCGGCCTCGGCCTTGTCCTGGCTCGATCCGCCGCCCGCAGGAGCATTGGCCGCCGGTCGCGACCTGCTGCAACGGCTGGGCGCGCTGGATGATGGTCTGCGCATCACGCCGTTGGGTCGCGGCATGTTGCAACTCGGCGCGAACCCACGCATGGCCGCCGCGGCGCTGCGCGCACCGCACGCCTTGCATGCGCTGGTCGCCGATCTGCTGGCGCTGCTGGACGCACGCTCCCCGTTGCGTGGTGAATTCAACGATGACCTGCGGGCGCGACTTCGGGCGTTGCACACTTGGCGCGATGCAGGCGCCACCCGTGGACGAGGTGCTGCGTGGCGCGACGGCGGCGCCCGCGCAGGACGCGAAGTCGACGGCGGAGCCTTGGCCGCGATCGAGCAGGCCGCACGCGGCTGGCGCAAGCGACTGGGCGTGCGCCACGGCGCCAGCGGCAGCCCGGATGCACTCGCCGTGGGAAATCTCCTGCTGCATGCATTTCCGGATCGCGCAGCAAGGCAGGACCAAAAAGACCCGCACCGCTACCGGCTTGCCAACGGTCGCGGTGCGCGCCTGCACGAAGCTTCGGCATTGTTCGGCGAGCCTTGGCTGGTGGTTGTCGAGGCGCGCTTCGATGTGCGCGACAGTTTGATCCTCGCCGCCACGCCGTTTGATCCCGGATTGCTGGAGCGCGATTATCCGCAGCGTTTGATGCGCGAACGCGTGCTGCGCATGAACGCGAACGATGCAATCGAGGCTTTCGAGGAGCGCCGCTTCGACGCGATCGTGCTGGAGCGACGCCCGGTTCCCGCCAGCGCGGAGGATGCATTGCCCGCACTGCTGGCGATGATCCGCACGCGCGGGCTTGCATCATTGCCGTGGAACGACGCGGCCCTGCGATTGCGCGCGCGCGTCGCGTGGCTGCGTCACGTCATGCCCGACGCCGGCTTGCCGGACGTCTCCGATGTGGCGCTGCTGGGTTCGCTGGAAACGTGGCTTGGCCCCGCGCTGCACGACAAGCGCAAGCCTGGCGCGTTATCCGCGATCGAACTGTCGAATGCCTTCGCGGGCTTGCTCGACTGGTCGCAACGCAAGCTGCTGGACGCAGCCGCTCCGGAAGCGTTGAAGGTACCCAGCGGCATGACGCGCAGGCTCGATTACGCCGTCGCGTCGGATGCGCGAACCGACGTGC
>JBOHYV010000273.1:0-4081 GCA_050738135.1 Rhodanobacteraceae bacterium
CACCATCACCACATCGGCGCCGCCTTCGACCAGCCCGCGGGTTGCGTCGGCATAGGCATTTTCGAGTTCGTCGAAATCCACATTGCGGAAACCCGGATTGTTGACGTCCGGCGACAGCGACGCGGTACGGCTGGTTGGCCCGAGCACGCCGATCGCGAAACGCGGCTTGTCGGGCGTCTTGCGCTCGGCGTTGTCGCAGGCGGTGCGCGCGAGCTTTGCACCCTCACGGTTCAATTCCCGGACCAGATGCTGCAGCGCGTAATCGGCCTGGCTGATTGAAGTCGAGTTGAAGGTATTGGTCTCGACGAAATCCGCACCGGCGTCCAGATAAGCCCGGTGGATGTCGCGGATGATTTCGGGGTGGGTCAACGAGATCAGATCGTTGTCACCCTTGAGGTCGCGCTGGCAGCCTTGGGCATCCGCGTGCTCGCCCGCGTGTGTGTGCGCATACCCGGCGTCGCAGCCGTTCGCGAAGCGTTCGCCGCGGTACCCGGCCTCGTCAAGCGCATGCCGCTGCAGCATGGTGCCCATCGCGCCGTCGAGTACAAGGATGCGTTCGGCGAGTGCGCCTTCGAGTTTTCCAACACGGTCGGGGTGAAGCCAGGGAAGGATGTTGGTCACGGTTACTCCTGGGTTGAACCGCTCTCCCTTCCGGAGAGGGGCGGGGATGAGGGTTCGGGTCTCGTGGCATGTTGCAGTTCTGCGCGGATCCGGACCCTCACCCGGCACTTCGCGCCACCCTCTCCCGAAGGAGAGGGGTTTTACGAGGGTTTCCGCGCCAGCAGGCTCAGCACCTCGAAATGCGGCGAGCGCGCTTCACGCGAGATGCGCTCGCCATGCAACACTTCCAGACCAGCCTTGCGTGCAAAGGCTCTCAGCTCTTCGCGCCTGAAACCCAGATTCCTGTGGTCGAACGGCGCAACGGCGGCGCGGTGGGCGTGTTTCGCCAGCGTCGCGGCCAGCAGGCGACCACCGGGTTTCAGCACGCGCGCGGCCTCGGCGATGGCTTGTTGTGGCCGATTGCTGTAGGTCAGCGCATGCATCATCAGCACAAGATCGAATCTGCGATCGGCGAGCTCGAGAGCGTGCATGTCGCCTTCGATCACTTCGACGTTGTGGTGGACCTTCAGGCGTTTGCGCGCCGCCGCGACCACATTCGGACTGGAATCGATGCATACGATGGAATGCGCGTGCGGAGCCAGCAGTTCCGCCAGGACGCCGTCGCCCGATGCGATATCCAGCACGTCGCCGGTTGCCAGCAGTTGCAGCAGGGTGCGTGCCAGGGTTTCCCATGTGCGGCCTGGCGAATAGTGGCGCTCCATGTCGCCCGCGACGCTGTCGGCCCAGCCACGGTCCCGCGCACGCGCAGCCAGCACCGATGGCAGCCGTTGCGCGTCGGCATCGAGCAGCGAATCGTCCACCCCGTCTTCGAGCGTGCGCAGCAGATCGGTTGCGCCGTCGAAGCCGCTTTCGTTGAAACGATAATAAGCCGACACCCCGGCGCGGCGATCGCGCACCAGTCCGGATTCCTTGAGCTTGGCGAGGTGCGTGGACACGCGCGGCTGTGCGAGGCGCAGCACCGACGACAATTCGGCCACGGTGAGCTCCTCGCATCGGAGCAGCGCGAGCAGGCGCACCCGGGTAGGGTCGGACAGCACCCGCAGCAATGCGGTGGCAGAAACCAGATCGAGCATTACATCTTTATATCAGGATAGAAAGATAAATGAAAGCGAGCCGACCGGTGCGTGCGCGATCGTGCGGCTGAACCGTTATGATGAAAAACTGGGTGGTCGCGGGCTGTGGCAGCGGCGGAATCGCGCGATCGCAACAAGAGCAGAGGTATCGCGATGGATTTCACCTTTTCCGAAGAGCAGTTGCAAATCCAGTCGATCGCGCGCGATTTTGCGCAAAAGCGCATTGCGCCCGTGGCAGCGGATTTCGACAAATCCGGCGAGTTTCCACTCGACAACATCCGCGAGATGGGCAAGCTGGGCCTGATGGGGATCGAAGTGCCGGCCGAGTACGGTGGCGCGGGCATGGATTCGATCAGTTATGTGTTGGCAATGATCGAGATCGCGGCCGCCGATTGCGCGCACTCGACCATCATGAGCGTCAACAACACGCTTTACTGCAATGGCCTGCTGAAATTCGGCAATGAAGAGCAGAAACACAAATATGTCACACCCATTGCATCGGGCGAGGCGATCGGCGCATTCGCCCTGACCGAGCCGCAGTCCGGCTCGGACGCGACCGCGATGCGTTGTCGTGCGGTGAAGCAAGCCGACGGCAGCTTCGCCATCAACGGCAAGAAGAGCTGGATCACATCGGGGCCGGTCGCGAAGTACATCCTGCTGTTCGCGATGAGCGATCCGGAGAAGCACGCGCGTGGCGTCACCACATTCATGGTCGATACCTCGCGCCAGGGCTTCAGCCGCGGCAAGACCGAACCCAAGCTGGGCATCCGCGCGTCGGCGACCTGCGAAATCGAGTTCGATGATTACCGCGCGCAACCAGACGAGGTGATCGGGGAGGAAGGCCATGGCTTCAAGATTGCGATGGGCGTGCTGGATGCCGGTCGCATCGGCATCGCCTCGCAGTCCGTCGGCCTCGCGCGCGCGGCTTACGAGGCCACCCTGGAATACTCGCGTGACCGCAAGGCTTTCGGGCAGCCGATCGGCTCATTCCAGATGACCCAGGCCAAGGTCGCCGACATGAGGTGCAAGCTCGACGCCGCGCGCCTCCTGACCTTGCGGGCAGCGTGGCTGAAACAGCAATCCGCAAAAACCGGTGCGCGCTTTTCGACGGAAGCCGCGGTCGCCAAGCTGACCGCGTCCGAAGCCGCGATGTGGATCACCCATCAGGCGGTGCAGATCCATGGCGGCATGGGCTACTCGCGCGAAATGCCGCTGGAGCGTTACTTCCGCGACGCCAAGATTACCGAGATCTACGAAGGCACGTCGGAGATCCAGCGCATGGTGATCGCCCGCAACGAGACGGGTCTGCGCTGACGCGCTTCGCAATAGTCGGTCGTCGTGGGCCGAGACGCGGCAGGATCGTCATTCCGGACAAGCCCGCACAGCGCCGCGATCCAACTGCGTTTGCAGGATTGCAAGAGCGAGCGCCGAAGGCGGCCCGAAGGGCGAGCGCCATTGATGGCGTGAGTCAATCCATTTTGCTTCTCTCGCGAAAAAGCAGTTTCCTCGTTATGGTTCCGCTCGCCTCAGCGGCGAGCGGGCTACTTTCTGTTTCGGCAGAAAGTAGCCAAAGACCATTGCGCCGGGCATGCCGGTTTCGCCGACGTCGTGTCGACTCAACTGCCCTTGGTGCTCGCCGATCGCGCGCCGGCGCGAACTCGCACGTCCCTGTGCTCGAACATGCGCGCCTTGCTCGCGCGATCGGCTGCGCGCCGCGGCGTCATGCAACGGCGCGATTGTCACTCCGACGGCGGCCATCCATGGCCTCATTCGGAGCAAGACCGTGCAGCGTTCCTTGTCCTAGCACGCGCGCAGGAAGCGCGCCAGGCGGGGCCCCTCGAACACGGCGAGCGGCCAACGGATCAGTCCGAAGGAGGGTCCACAGGACGTGGACCAGTTCGCCGCAGGCACAGGGATGTGCCGTCGGCGAACCCCGGTGGACGCGAGCGAATCAGGAGCACATGGATGTGCGGAGGACGTGTTCGCGGGGTGGCCTTCTCTTTGGTGACTTTCTCTTGGCCAAGCAAGAGAAAGTTACCTGCGCCGCCGGGAGGGGCGCGGAAAAAGACAGGGAAGTCGACGTTCAGACAGTCGACGAAAGCTGCTGGAAGATTAATCAAGCGCGTTTGCGATGCGGCTCAGCGTTCACTGCGATGAACTGCGGTTCCTCGCCATCCAGACGCAGCGCCGTGAGCTGGCCGCCCCATACGCAGCCGGTATCGAGGGCGTACACACCGAGGCCCGCGAAGCGTCCGAGCGCGGACCAGTGTCCGCACACGATGCGGGTGTCGCGCGATTTCATGCCCGGCACTTCGAACCACGGGTACAAGCCCGCGCGCTGCGAGCCGGGCGGCCCCTTGGCGTCGAAATCTATTCGTCCATTGGCG
>JBOHYV010000274.1:0-4075 GCA_050738135.1 Rhodanobacteraceae bacterium
GGCTCACATCGAGGTCGCCCGATTCCACGTACACGTCCACGCGCCCATCGGAATCGCAGGTGAGGTCGGCCAGCGTGCCGCGTCGCGTCGGTTTTTCGTCGAGGCGCGTCAGCGGCATGATCGGGAAGATCTGGTCGATCGCCCACACATCCGGGATCGATTCGAACACCGAAAAGTTGCAGAAGTACTTGTCGACCAGCTTCACGTCCAGCGCGTCGATGATTTCGCGGTGCGAACGCTCGTCGGGCTTCAGGCGCCCACGCACGCCCAGCGCGATCGCGTGGAACAGCGCATCGAGTTTCGCGCGCTGCGCGAGATCGAGCACGCCCTGCGCGTAAAGGAGTTGGCCTTCGTCCAGATAATGCTGCGCGTCCTGCCATACCTCGCGCACGGGGCGCTTGTCCAAAGCTGCCAGCGTGTCGCGCAAGGAACGCAGCACTGGGGATTCATCGTCGGACGCAGCCGGCATCGCGCCATCCGGCGCGGCCTCGACCTCGCTGACATTGACCACCAGCACCGCGTGATGCGCCGTCATTGCACGCCCGGACTCGGTGAGCACGCGCGGCGGGGCGAGTTTCCATTCGGCGCATGCCGCCGCGAGTGGCGCCACGATCGCGTTGGCGTACTGGTCGAGGTCATAGTTGATGGAACACTCGCCGCGCGAGCGCGTGCCCTCGTAATCGACGCCCAGTCCGCCGCCGACATCCACGTGGTCGAGCGGCAGCCCTGCCACGCGCAACTGCGCGAAGTGCCGCACCGCTTCGCGCATGCCGTTGGCGACGTCGCGCAGATTGGAAATCTGCGAGCCCATGTGGAAATGCAGCAGCCGCATCGTGTGGATGAGATTTGCCTCGCGCAAACGATTGACCAGCGCCAGCAGCTGCGCCGGCGTCAGCCCGAACTTGCTCTTGTCGCCGCCGGTGTTCTGCCACTTGCCGGTACCGAGCGAGGCGAGGCGTACCCGCACGCCGAGCTTCGGTTCGACGCCGAGTGCCTCCGATTCGCGGATCACGTGTTCCAGTTCGGACGGCTTCTCGATCACGATCACCACGTCGATGCCGAGCTTGCGCCCGATCAGCGCGATACGGATGTAATCGGCGTCCTTGTAGCCGTTGCAAACCACCAGCGAGCCGGGCTGCGCCAGCCCCAACACCGCCAGCAACTCCGGCTTGGAACCCGCCTCCAGCCCGAAGCCGGTACCCGCCGCACGCGGCGACAGTAGGCCCCGCGCCAATGTCTCGGCCACCGCCCGCTGCTGGTTGACCTTGACCGGGTACAGCGCGGTGTAGCCGCCGGCGTAGTCGTGCGCGCGCATGGCGTCGGCGAATGCGCCGCGCAGGCGCGCCCGTCGATCCAGCAGAATGTCCGGGAAGCGCAGCAACAGCGGCAGGCGCAAGCCCGCGTCCTTCGCGCGCGCGATCGCATCATCGAGCACGATCGTCGGGCCGCCCACACCGCGCGGACGCATCACGGCGCGACCATCTTCGCCAACATCGACGTAGCCATCGCTCCAGTGCGCAACGGAATACATGGAACGTGCAGCATCGATGTTCCAATCGTTCGTCATCGTGGTTCTCCGGATAACGAGGGTCAGAACGTCGCAGCGGCGGGCCTTGACGCAGGGAGTTCGTCGACCGGAAGCCACCATCGCCGCGGGATCGACCGCCCCCATTGTAACGCGCGGGCCAGGGCCGGCCGTTACAATCGTGCGATCTCCAAAAGGTCTCCCGGCATGTCGTCCGACTGGTTCACCGAAAAGCACGAGGCCTCCGGTTCGTCGATCGGATACCACGTGGCCGAGAAACTTGCCGATGAGCGAACGCCGTTCCAGCACATCGAGGTGTATCGCACCACCGACTGGGGCAACCTGATGGTGATCGACGGTTGCGTGATGCTGACCACGCGTGACAATTTCCTGTACCACGAAATGATGACCCACCCGGCGTTGTACACGCACGCGGCGCCGCGCGAGGTCGCGATCATCGGCGGCGGCGACTGCGGCACGCTGCGCGAAGTGCTGCGCCACCCGGAAGTCGAACACGTTGTCCAGATCGACATCGATGAACGCGTGACACGGCTGGCCGAAAAGCACTTTCCCGAGCTGTGTGAATCCAACGCCGACCCGCGCGCCAGGCTGCTGTTCGACGACGGCATCAAGTACATGGCCGAGGCCGCACCGGATTCGCTGGACGTGGTGATCGTCGATTCCACCGACCCGGTCGGGCCAGCCGAAGGCCTGTTCAACGCGAAGTTCTACGCCAGCTGTTTTCGTGCCTTGCGCGCGGGCGGCATTTTGGTACAGCAGTCGGAGTCACCTCTGGTGCTGCTGGACCTGATCCGGTCGATGCACACGGCGATGGGCGAAGTCGGGTTTGCCGCGATCCGCACGCTGCCGTTTCCGCAGCCGTGCTATCCGACCGGTTGGTGGAGTTGCACGCTGGCGCGCAAGCATGGTGCACTGGACGCTTTTCGTGAGCGGGACGCATCCAGCAAACCGTTCCCGACGCGCTACTACAACGCCGCCATCCACCGCGCCGCGCTGGCGCAACCGGAATTCATGCGTGCCGCGCTGACCGATTGATGCCAGCACCCGTTCATGCTTCATGGGCAAAATGCCGTGCGCCCATACATTCCCGATTGCATACGATTCGCACCGGTACCCGCAATGCGCCACACCCGATCCACCGTCGCACTCGCCGCCTTGCTGATCGCGGGGCCGGTCCTCGCTGCGATGCCAAAACAGGATGCGCCGCCCGCGTCGGCAACCAGTGCAGCGGCGCCAGCCGCCAAGCCCTCACCCGCCGACCAGAAACGCATCGAGGCGATCCGCCAGTACCGGCATGACCTGGTGAGCGTGGTGGCGCTGCGCGCCGATCCGGCGTACCTGCTGGGCGCCGCGATCCTTGCCCATCCGTTCAGGCACCAGCCCCCCGGACTCGATTTCGATGCGTTGAGCCGGCGCGCCGCGGCTGCGCCGAATGCCGGGCCCGCGACCGAGTGGGCGCGCCTCGCACTATGCAAGGGCAAGGACGATTGCCCGAACGCGGCGGCCTTCGCGCACCTCGAGATGCACGCCGCCGACAACGCCGCGGTGTGGATCGTGGCCATGGATGTCGCCGCGCGGGACAAGGATGGAAAAGCCGAGCGCGCGGCGCTGCAAAAAGCCGCCGACGCACAAATCTATGACGACTACTTCGGCAAGGCACTGGCTGGCGTTGCCAAGGCCATGACGATCTTGCCGCCGTTGGCCGACACCATGGCTGGCGCGCAGCACGGCGAGCCCGACAATCCCGACGGTATCCGCGTACTGGTAGCTGTCATGGGCACGCAGGACCACATCCGCCCGCAATTCGGTCCGGTGGCCGAGTTGTGCGGCAAGGACGCCGTCGGCGAGCATCCCGAGCGCAAGACCGCATGCCTGAAGCTTGCGCAGACGTTGAAGTGGGGCTCCAGCCCGAGCGCGCGTGCGATGGGATTGCGCATCCAGGCGGATCTGGATCCGGACGACAAGGCACGCAGCGATCAGGCCAGCCGGGACCTGGCGTGGCAGGTGCACCAGTACTCCGGCTTGCTGCAACGCGCGCTCACCGATCCTTCGCTCGCTTCCGCGTGGCTCGCGATGGCGCGCAACGGCGGAACGGAGCTCAGCCTCATCCTTGCAACCCTGCGCACCAACCACATCCCACTGGACGCGCCCGCGGGCGCCGTGGCACCCGCGAGCGTCGATTCCGGCAACCATTGAGAATGTTCGACCATGCGTGAACTGCTGCTGTTGCGCCACGCCGAGGCGATGGCTGCGGGGCCCGACGGACGCGACATCGAGCGCCCGTTGAGCATGCGCGGCGAGGCGCAGGCGCACGCCGCCGGCGAATGGCTGGCACAACAGAATGCGGCGCCGGATGTCCTGTTGTGCTCGTCGGCGCGGCGCGCACAGATGACCATGGACGCGGTTGCGAAATCCCTGCACATGCCCGCGCCGCAGTTCCAGCCCTCGATTTATCAGGCCACGCCGGGCGAACTGCTGGCCCTGATCGGGAGCCACGCGGAAGGCGCAGGCCGGGTGCTGCTGGTCGGC
>JBOHYV010000275.1:0-4047 GCA_050738135.1 Rhodanobacteraceae bacterium
GGGCACCTTGCGCAGCCGCACCCAACCGCTCTTGCGGTCGACCAGGGTGACTACGCGAGTTGGCCCCTTGCCGACGATGGTGTCGCCCTCCCAGTCACCGACCCGGCGACGTGTCTCGACACAGGCTGGGCGTTCGTGGATGCGCCGCCCGCCAAAGCGCTGGCGTTCCCGCGGGGTACCGCAGCGATGACGTCTTCGTCGTTTGCGCCGGCGCAGGTGCCGCCACAACGTGCCACCACGCTGGCGGTCGGCGGCGACGTGTTGGTAGATGCGTTCGGTGCTGATCGTCACATCCCCTGCGCCGGCAATCTGCTCGGGACTCCAGTCTTCACGCAAGCGCACCTCGACGGCCGCCCAAGCCTCCGGGCCGATGCGAGGCAGGGCACTGGCGGCATGCCGGCGCCGCGCGGCCTGGCGTTGTGCGTAGCAATGATCGTAAGCACCTGCCGATGTCGCATTGCGTCGCAGCTCCCGGCTGATCGTGCCAGCCGTCCGTTGCAGCTCGTCCCCGATGTCCTCCAGCGACCAACCGCCTTTGCGCAGCCATCGAATCTGGTACCGTTCCTCTTGGCTCAGGTGCGTGTAGCTCATGTGCAACTCCACTTGCCGGTGAAGTGGCGCAGGCTACCGCACCTGGGCCGCTCCGTTGGGTCAGGTGTTGCACTTCAGAATTGAATTCACCCGGGGAACTTGAAGTTTGGCGCCATATCCGGTGTATTGGGCGTGACACCCCCCACCGCCGCGTCTCGCGCAGCACCGGCTATCGATGTAGTGCCCGCGGTTACTGCAGCAGCGGGCGAAGTTGCCGAGTAGGCACGACCTCCCACGGCGAGCGCCGTACCGGCCAGTACCATTCCACCCAATAACCGGCGGCGCGAGGGAATTTCTGGAATATCTTCAGGCGCGGGTGGGGTTGAGGAGAGTGGTTTTTGGTCAGCCATGATGAAGATCCGCTCAGGCATGGTTCAAGTTGATCGGTCCGATCGTTGACTCGACGGCAATGGCGCCTTGTACCCTTTTGTATTCGCAGATCGCCCTATCAGATTGCGTGCGCCGGAACTTGCACGATCTTGTCAAAAGTCGTACGCCATCGAGAAGCGAACGACACGCGGCGATTCGGAGGCTTCGATCTTCATGAAGTCCGGATTGGGCGACTCCGTGGTCCCATAACGGTCGTCGAGCAGCGTCGGCGTCTGACTGTTGAACACATTGAACACCGCCAGGTTGAAGTCAAGCCGGTGGTCAGCCCACCCGGGACGGTAGTCGAAATTGAGGTCGAGGATGCGGGTCATGGGCATCGAGCCACGTGAACCGAGTGGGGACGGTTTGCCGCCACACCAGTGGTAGTCAGACCCGTATCCCAAAGGATCGGTCTGGTCCGGCCCATAGTGGCCAATGCACTCGACCGGAATACCGGAAGTCAGGTAGAGGTTCCCGCCTATCGTCCAGTCAGGATTGATCGCGTACGCGCCATAGATCTTGACCTGGTGGGTGCGGTTGTTGGGAAGCAGACCGTTCGACCACTCCATCAGCTGCGGAAAATCCCACGCGGTGGTGCGGGCTACATACGAACCGCCGCTGGTACCGGTCGACGTGTCCACGGGCCCCTCGTCATTTCCATAGGTCCTGGAAAACACATAATCGATCTTGCCGAACCATTTGCCGTCCCATTGATGGGTCAATGATAGGTCGATCGAGTAATAGCGGCGCTTCGGCCCCTTTGGAAACCCCTGGTCGGCGGCCGTGAACGTCACCGGTACCAGGCTGCCGTCAGGCGCCTTCAGAAGGAGATCATTGGTCACACCCGGATTCATCAATACCAGGCTCTGGGTCCAGTTGCTGCAGGTTTCCGGTGTCATCCACGAGTAACCTTGCGCCAGCCCCGCTGCGCACTCCGCCTGTTCGTTGTCCACATCGTCGATGATGCGGCTCATCTTCTGGTAGGTACCGGTGGCCCCGAATACCCATCGGGTTCCCAGCATCTGGAACTGTTGTTGCATGCCCAATACATAATTGTCCGAAAACTCGGCACGGATGTTCCGGGCGGCTGATACGAGCGGGCTTATTGCCTGGCCGTACAGGTTGTCAAACGAAGCCCCCGTCGAAGGATTTTGCGGCAAAGGCTGGAACCCGATGGGCACCCCGGTCGCGGGGTCGACCCCGGTATAGGTCCCGAACAGACCTGCAGTCGTTATCGGAGCAGAAATATCCAGGGCCACCGCTGCCGGAATCGCAAGGTAATAGCGACCGGCGTTTCCGAACACCTTCAACGTGGAATCACCGTGCACGTTCCAGCTGAAGCCAAATCGCGGCGCCCATTGTGGCTTGGTCTCCCTGATGTAGGGCACGCCTTCCGGATCGTAGTTGACGAACCGGTCGTCGCGCAGCCCGAGGTTCAAAAGCAGGTTCGGAGTGATCTGCCAATTGTCTTCTACATACGCCGCACGTTGTGCGACGCGCACGCTCGCGACATCGTGATTCACCCACTTCGTGACGTAGTAGCCAGCGGCACCAGCGGGGTTCGAGTTGGGCGGGCCCACATAAGGCTCGATGTTGGGCGTGGTGCCCAGGATCGGCTTGTTGATGTCGGCAAGGCCATAGGCCCAGTAGTACCCCGGCCCGGTCGTTGTATAGCCGTCGTCGATGTCCGAGGTGTTGAGATTGTCGATACCTGCCTGGAAATCGTGATTGTGCCATTTGTAGTCGAGGCTCACGCGGTAATTCATGACGGAGTCGCGATGGGCCGGCTCGCTGATGGTCGAGTTGACCTGCTCGTTGGTGATGCCTCCCGGCGGAACAAACGCAGGATTTTGAACGGAGGGGCTGAAGACAGCCGGCAGGTTCGGATCAAATCCCGGATAGGAGGGTTGCTGGGTGTAGTACTCGCCATGCATCTTCCCGAACATGGCGTGCAGGGTCAGATTGTCGGTGATGTAGGAGGTGTAGTTGGCTACCCAGATCCTGAAGTCGGTCTTTTCCGTTTGGCTCAGGGCCGAGAACGAGCCGGTCTGCAGCGTGTTGTAGTCGAAGTTGTAGTTGGCAGTCCATACCTTGTTCGAGTTCTGAACCCCGGTGAGGGTAAGAAAGTTGCTTTGGTTGATATTCCAGTTCAACTTGGCGTACAGCTTCGGGGCATGCACCTGGTAGTTGAAAGCGTAGGGGTTTTCAACATTGCCGATGTTGGTGCCGCTCGTCCGGTCCTGCTCGGCAGCCAGGAAGAAGGTCAATTTGTCCCGGACGATCGGGCCACTGACATAGGCGTCATAAATCGCCTCCTGCGCATGTTTGCCTTCATTGTAATCTTCGAGGTCCCCCGGGCTCTCCCCCGGGGCGTTCCAAAGCGGATTGGCCCAAGTGTAGTTTCGTGTATTGGACCTCCAGCTTGCCGGTTCCCACTCCGCGCGTACGCCGAAGTGCCACTGGTTGGAGCCGCTCTTGCCGATCTGGTTGATCACGCCGCCGATCGATCGGCCGTACTTCGCGCCGTAGCCGCTGATAAAAGTCTGTTGTTGCAGGATGGCGCCGTAGGGGAGGCTGACGCCACCCTGGCTGTCCAGTGCATCGGTGGTGTTCATGCCGTCGAGGTAGTACGCATTCTCGGCGGTCGAGGCACCCCCGAAGGTGTTGACCGGGTTACCCAGCGGACCATCGGCCACGTTGGGCGAGCCCATGTTGACGCCCGGCGCAAGCATCGCGATATTTTCGGCCGTGCGTTGCAACGGCAACTGTTGCAGTTGCTTGGCCGTGATCGTGGTGACCTGGTTGGTGGTGGTGACGTCGATCGCGGGAATCGCGTTGGCCGTGACGTTGATCGCGCTGAGGGTCTGGACGTTTGCGTTCGAGGAGAAGTCCACTTCCACGGCGCCTGCCGCGACCGGGCTCACACCGCTGTGGCTTTGGACGACCTTGCCATTCTGCAACAGGGACACCGTGTAGGTGCCGACCGGGAGCGTGATCGAATACCTGCCGGACGGCCCCACCGTGATGGTGCGGTTGAAGCCCGCGCCGCCGGAAATCTGGATGGTTTCTCCCGAAGCCACGGGGACC
>JBOHYV010000276.1:0-4039 GCA_050738135.1 Rhodanobacteraceae bacterium
CGGGCCGGACATTTACGACCCGGCGAACAAAACCATCACCCTGCTCGACGGCTATCTCAAGCCCATGCTGAACGGCAAGGGATTGGCCGGCGCCGCGATACCGGTCGGGAAGATTGCGGGACCCGTGTTGTTGCTGTCCGGGACCGACGACAAGATCTGGCCATCCAGCCTGTTCGCGGCACGCATCATGACGCGTCTGGAAAAACATCGGCGCCCCTATGCCGACGCATCGCTGTGTTACCGGGGTGCCGGCCACTACGTCGCCATGTGGCCGTATCGGCCCACGCTCACCACCGGTTTCGCCGCGGGGCCGATGAGCATCGTGATGGGCGGCAACCAGATTGCCTACGCGTACGCCGAAAGCGACGCATGGCCGCGTATCCTCGCCTTTCTGCACAAGGCCATGAACCAGGAAGTACCCCGCCATGATTGACGACACCCGACCCACCACCGCCGCGGAAGATCTCGCTTACATTCGCCGCATCATGGAAGAGACGCGCCGTGCGGTCAGCTTGCGCGGCGATTACTTCATCATCTGGGGCGTGTTCGCGTTGCTCGGTCTGATCGGCACGTACCTGCTCGCCCGCACGGCGCAAGCGGGCTGGACCCAAGCCCCGCTGTGGGGCGGGTTGATGATCATTGCCTGGCTCGCGACCGCATGGCGCGTGCACACCGAAGTGCACACACAGCGCGTGTGCGCACCGGTCGGCCGGATGCTGGGTGCGACGTGGATTGCCTGCAGCATCGCGATCGTGCTGGTCTGCTTTGTCGGGATTCCGCTGGGCGTCACCAACTTCACCGCCGTCGGCCCGACCATCGCGTCGATCATCGGCGTGGGCGTGTTCGTCACCGGCGCCCAGATGGGCACGCCCTGGGTGCGCAACCTCTCCTTCGGCTGGTGGGCGGGCGCCATTGCAGAATTCATCTGGCACGGCGAAGCGCAACTGTTGATCGGCGCGATCGTCGTCCTGCTGTTCTACATCGTCCCCGGTTTCGTGCTGAACGCGCAGGCACGCAAGCGCTATGCCGCACGCGCATGAGCGAGCGCGACTATACCCAACTCGACGCGATCATCCACTCCCGGATTCGTCTCGCCGTGATGGCAACGTTGGCAAGCGTGGATCATGCCGAGTTTACGCTCCTGCGCGAGCAGACCGGCGCCACCGATGGCAACCTCTCCACGCACCTGCGCAAGCTCGAAGAAGCCGGCTACGTCGCGGTTGAAAAAGCCTTCGAAGAACGCAGGCCTGTCAGCCGCTATCACCTCACCCCCGAAGGCCGGGGTGCTTTCGCTGGCTACATCGAACGCCTCGAAACATTGATCGGCATCGCTGACCCGCGATACAAGTGAAGCGATTGCTCTGCCAGCGCCTCGCGAACCCGCCACGATTCCCGGGCCCGACGACGCGCGGCGGGTAAACGCGGTGATTATGAATCCACCGGGGAAACTCCCGGGCGCGTGCACCACACGGCACAGGTAACGGCACCCCAAGGCGCCACGCCTACAACTTTTCGAACTCGCGTTTCAGGTCGTAGCCCTTGTCGGTCACGATGCGCTCAAGCGTTTTCACGCGATGTTCGAGCGCGTCGATCCGGTTCTGGTGGCCGGGATCCTCGTGCGGCCGGGTCGCTTTCAGGCGCAGGTAATGATTGATGATGCCCGTCGCGCACCCGATCGCGACAATCGCAACAATGAAGAATGTGCCGTTAAACATGGTCGGTTCCTACTTTTCCAGATCGCGGAATTCGCGCTCGAGGTCGTATCGAGCCGATGTTACGCAGCTTTCCATGCGCCGCAAGTTCACGCTGCAGTCGCCAAAGGTGTCGTCGGTCGGGCGATGGCCGCCGCGCCAGCGTTCGTCGCGGGCGCCCCGGTGGAATGACCGTTCCGAATCCGCCGGCAGCATGAAACCCAACGCAACATACACGATCAGCGTCAATACGGTGAACCAGACCAGTGCAATGACCGCAAGAATGCGGACGAACGTGGCATTCCAGTCGAAGTAGTCGGCGATGCCGGCACATACCCCCATGATCCTGCCATTGCGCGGGTCGCGGCAAAGCCGCTGCGCACCCCTGTCGTCGAATGCCATCGCTCAGCTCCCGTGGCGGCGCGATTGCCAGAAACTTCTCTCGTCGCCCCTGCCGTAGTAGCGCAGCGGCCGCTCCGGCATCAACAGTGCAGCAACAAGATAGGCGATGATCACGGACACTGGAAAGAACCAGCCGGGCACCAGTACGCCCGCGCGCACCAGCCAGGGCGGGCAATCGAAATGTCCGGCGATGCCTGCGCATACGCCGAGAATGATGCCGCGCTCGGAATCGCGGTAAAACCTGCGCGGCAGGTCGTCAAAATCGGAACGGTTCACGGCTTGCTCCTCCAACGGATGGTTGACGATCGGGAATGCTTTCCGGCGCGTCGCTGCCTATTTCTTCGCGGTGGTCGGTTGCGCGCCCATCTTCTGCTTCAGCGCGGCGAGTTCTTCCTCGACATGGTCGTCGGTTTCGAGATCGGCGAACTCGCGGTCGAGGGTGCGCTGCTTGCCCAGGTCGTAAGCTTCCACCTTGCCTTCCATGTGCTCGAGCTTGCGCTCGTAGTAATCGAATTTGCCCAGCGCATCGTTGATCCGCTCGCCATGAATGCGGCTGCGCGCGCGCAGCCGATGGGCCGCAGTATCGAAGCGCATCTCCAGCGCCTTCTGTCGGTTCTTGGCATCGGCCAGCTTGGCCTGCAGGGCAGCGATGTCCTCATCGAGCTTGGCCAGCCCCAACTCGACTTCCTTCTTCTGTTCCACGAGCACTGCCAGGGCTTCGACAACATGCTTTTTCTCGGCCAAAGCGGCCTTGGCCAGATCGTCGCGATCCTTGCTGATCGCCAGCTCCGCCCGCCGTTGCCACTCGTCGGCTTCGCGCCGGGCGTACTCCATGCGGCGTTCAAGCTCCTTGCGGTCGGCGATCGCACGCGCCGCAGCGGAGCGAACTTCCACCAGCGTGTCCTCCATCTCCTGGATGATCAGCCGGATCACCTTTTCCGGGTTTTCGGCCTTGTCCAGCATCGCGTTGATGTTGGAGTTGACGATGTCGTTCATTCTTGAAAAGACGCCCATGACTTGGTTACCTCGTGACGACAAGAATCCTCAAGTGTCTATTCAGCACATTGCGTGCCAACCCAAGAGAGTACATATATGCATGAAAGTAAACATATTTATCCACCTGGTGCAAACCCGCATCAAGCTTGTTTCACACATATATAGTTAATATGACTAACATATAGCTGATACTCCAATGGGCTCGGTGCTCAAGGCCTGCGATGCCGGTCCATCGTTGCTCCATCCCCACCCGCGAGGTCTACCGCGCATGCCCTTGCCCAACCCCCGGCCCGACGACACCGATGCCACGCCCATGCTCGGCGAGTCGCCCGCATTCCTGAATGTGCTGGAGCATGCCTCGCGCGTTGCCGCGATCGACAAGCCGGTGCTGGTGATCGGAGAGCGCGGAACCGGCAAGGAGTTGATCGCTGCAAGGCTGCACTACCTGTCACCACGTTGGGACAAGCCTCTGGTCAAGCTCAACTGTGCAACCCTCACCGAGTCCCTGCTCGAAAGCGAGCTGTTCGGCCACGAGGCGGGGGCGTTCACCGGCGCGACCGCGCGCCACGTCGGTCGTTTCGAGCAGGCCGACGGCGGCACGCTGTTCCTCGACGAGCTCGCCACCGTTTCCCTGCGCGTGCAGGAAAAAATCCTGCGTGCGGTCGAGTACGGCCAGTTCGAACGGGTCGGCGGCAGCAAGACATTGGCGGTCGACGTACGCATCGTCGGCGCCACCAACAGCGATCTGCCCGCCGCGGTACACGCCGGCCGCTTCCGCGCAGACCTGCTCGACAGGCTGGCCTTTGATGTGCTGACGGTGCCCCCGCTGCGCGCACGCGCCGGCGACATCCTGCGCCTGGCCGAACACTTCGCGATCAACATCAGTCGCGAACTGGGCCGGGAGCTGTTCGCCGGTTTCACTGCACGCGCGCACGAAGCGCTGATGCACT
>JBOHYV010000277.1:0-4023 GCA_050738135.1 Rhodanobacteraceae bacterium
GGACCGGAACAGGACCGGTCTTGCAGCGTCGGGAAGCAGCCCGGATGGCTGCGAAAAGGAACTGGCGCCCGGCGGTCATCAGGAACAGGGGGAATCCAGAGTAACCGAGTTCCGGGCGCCAGATTCGGGAAAATCATCGGGCGTCGAAGTGGCGGGTCGAATCGCAACTACCCCCTTTCGGCGAAGAGTATCAGCGGCTGCGGATGAATGCCACTTGAAGCATCCAGGCGTTGCCTGGCGGCGTTTCCGCACGAAGAAAGAGGAGTGGTGTGATGAGCTTTGTCGAAATGACCAACGAGGACTGGGAAGAGGTACGCCGCCTTCATGACGCGTTTGTCCAAACGGGGGAACTGGAGCTTCGTACCGAGGAGATCGGCGGATCGCGCGGGGCCGGCACGGCCCAGTACGCGATGAAACCGGTCGAACTGCAGTTGCGCGAACTGGACGACGTGTTCGCGAATATCCAGCATTGAAAAGCGCGGTCCGGTCATACGGGCCAGGAAAGGGGCAAGACGGGAGCGCCATGGCGCTCCCCGTCTTCGTTATGGGCTGCTCACTCGCGCTAGTGGGTCCGGGGCCTGTACACGTGCGTATGGGACGACGACGGCGTGGCAGGCCTGTAGGCCGGACGCGCGGACGAGCGGGAGCCGTGATAGACCGGCGCCGGAGCATCCCGGGTCAGCGCGGCGCGGTTGACGAATTTGGGCACGGGAGCCCGATAACTCCTGCGCGGGTACGCGCTGAAATCACGGGGTCCCGACACCGGGTTGCGCACCATCCGCGCGCGCTGGTTGGCGACCGCGGGATTCAAGGGATGCGCGAAGTACGCCGGTCTTGCCGGCGTGGCGGCGGTCCGCGTCCGGACCGACATGCGGGCGGTGTCGTCGCGTACAAACGAGGTCGACGCGCGCCTGTAACCGTACCCGTACTGGCCCGGTGGGAGCAAGGTCGGCAAGGGTTTCACGAGCCGGCGGGTGCGGGCGATCTCCGCCTGGACCTGCGGGTTGAGCGCAAGTGTTCCGGTCGCCATTGCTTCGTTCGGTGTTGCTGTTCCCTGCCGAGGCCATCGCTGGTCGCCGGCATGGTGTTGGCCACCCTGCCCGTGCTGATGACGCTGACCGCGCCAGCCGTAACGGGTGCAGCCCCGGTGCCGGCATCTCCATATCGGGATTACGGTGGAATACCAGGGACCCCAATAGCCCGGAAAATTCCAGACATTCGAAATGCCGATGTTGAACGTGAAACGCGACACGTAGGGGTAACCTCCGAGGTAGCCGTAATCTCCTGCGTAGCCGCCCTCCCACCCGAATGCACCGTAATACGGGTAAGTGCCGTTGTAGTAGCCATAACCGCTGGTGCCGGGATAGTACGGGCCGGTTCCGTAGTAGTCGTAATAGCCCTGCCCCGAATAGGTGAGATCGCCCGTGTAGTAACCGCCGCCGTTCGCGGCGTCCGGTTGCACGTAGACATACCCCATTGCGCACCCGGCAAGCGCGAGCGCACCGACGCATGACACAGTGATGCGCACGAGGCGCGCCCATGTCTTCGATCGAAATGCGTTGCGCATGGCCTACCCCGAGCCGACCAAATTCCTGTACCCGATGGTACGCCTTTATTCGGGGGTCGGAGGAATCGGGTCAGCGGACGTTCATCCGCCAGCGCCACCGGCCGCCAGCATCCGGTCGAGGATTTCCGTAAGGTCGGCGGAATGCCGTCCGCGCGCCAGCAGTTCGCGCAGGCTGGCCTCCGCCGAGGCACGCCGGTCCGGCTCCAGCCGCGGCCAATCCTCGAACGCCTTCGCGAGCCGCGCCGAGAGTTGCGGATTGCGGGCATCGATCTTCGTCAGCTTGTCTGCGAACCAGCGATGACCGGCGCCGTCCGGGCGGTGAAACGCGACCGGGTTGCCACGTGCAAAAGCGCCCGGCAATGCGTACACGCGGTTCGGGTTGGCCAGCGTGAACGCGGGATCGGATTCCAGCGTCTGTACGCGCTCCAGCGTTGCGTGCACGGGCATGGTTGCCTGCAGCATGAACCACTTGTCCAGCGTCAGCGCATCGCCGTCGAAACGCTCGCGATACAGGCGCAACGCAGCTTCGGCCTGCGATGCGCCACTGCGCACCAGTGCGGACAAAGCCGCAAGACGATCGGTCATGCCACGCGCGTCGCGGTATTGCGCGAATGCCGATTCCGCTCCGGACTCGGCGTCATGGCGCACCAGCAATCCAAGCACCCGGGCTTTCAGCCGGCGGCGACCTGTGGCGGCCGGGTCGAGCGAACCGGTTTCGCCGGCGTGGAGCCCGCGGTACGCCGTCGCCAGCGCAGCACCCAGCCGTTGCGCCAGTGCCTGATCAAGCGTTGCGCGTGCGGCGTGCACCGCGTCCGGGTCGAACGGCGTATGTCTTGCGCCCAGTTCGAGTTCGGAAGGCTGCGTCAGCAGGTCGGCCAGCAAGGCGGGGTCGATGTCTGCGCGGGCCGCGAACAATTGCGCCAATGTGTCCAGCCACGTGCCGATCGCGGCATCGGCACCCGCGTCGGCGAAAGCTTCGTCGTAGGCGTGGGCAGCCAATTGCTGCGCGGCGTTCCAGCGATCGAAACCTTCGGTTTCGTGTCGCAACAGCAGCGCGAGTTGTGCGGGGGTGTAGTCGAACGCCACCCGCACCGGCGCCGAAAATCCGCGGCACAGGGAAGGAGTCGGCATCGAAGGCACGTCGGCCAGGATGAAGCGTTGCTCGGCCCGCGTCAGCTCCAGCACCCGTTCGCGGGCGGAGGGCTCGGCGCCGCTTTCCAGTCGCAGCGGAAACTGCGTGCCGTCTGCAGCGAACAACGCGAAATTGACCGGGATCGGCACCGGCTGCTTGTCCTGTTGTCCGGGTGTCGGCGGCGTGTGTTGCGACAGCGTCAAGGTGTAGCGCTTGGCCGCGGCGTCGTATTCGCCGCGCGCGCGGATTTCCGGGGTCCCGGCCTGCGTGTACCAGGCGAGATACGGCGAAAGATCCACCCCGTTCGCCTCGCCAAGCACTGCGAGCAGATCGTCGATGGTGACGGCTTGGCCGTCGAAACGCGAGAAATACAGATCGGTCCCGTGGCGGAACCCTTCCGGCCCGAGCGTGCCGGCGATCATGCGGATCAGCTCCGCGCCCTTTTCGTAGACGGTCGCGGTATAGAAATTGTCGATGGCGTGGTAGGCGGCCGGGCGCACCGGATGCGCCAGGGGACCGGCGTCTTCGGCGAATTGCACGCGCCGCAGCATCGATACGTCCTCGATGCGTTTCAAGGCTGGCGAGTGCATGGCTTCGCAGAAGCTGTGCTCGCGGAACACGGTGAAGCCTTCCTTCAGGGAAAGCTGGAACCAGTCGCGGCAGGTGACGCGATCACCGCTCCAGTTGTGGAAGTATTCGTGGCCGATCACCGCCTCGATGCGGCGGTATTCGTCATCGGTGGTGGTATCGGGATCGGCCAACAGGTATTTCGAGTTGAAGATGTTGAGGCCCTTGTTTTCCATGGCGCCCATGTTGAAATCGTGGGTGGCGACCACGTTGAAGACCGGCAGGTCATAGTTGCGCCCGTACGCGACCTCGTCCCAGCGCATCGCGCGTTGCAGCGCGTCCATTGCGTAACGGCAACGGTCGATCGCGTCGGCTTCGGCCCACAGGCGCAGGGTCACGTCGCGCCCGTCCGCGGTGCGATACGGACGTTCGATCTTTTCGAGATGGCCAGCCACCAGTGCGAACAGATAACTCGGCCTGGGATGCGGGTCGACGAAGCGCGCATAGTGGCGGCCGTCGTCAAGCTCGCCCGATTCGACTTCCTCGCCGCCGGCCAACAGGACCGGGAAACGCGCGCGATCGGCGGTGAGCGTGACGTCGTACCGCGACAGCACGTCGGGGCGGTCGGGGAAAAACGTGATCCGGCGGAAACCCTGCGCCTCGCACTGGGTCAGCAGGAATCCATGTTCGCGCGATCCGGACAGGTACAGGCCGCACAGCTGCGTGTTGCGGGTCGGGTCGATCCGCACATCCAGCT
>JBOHYV010000278.1:0-4017 GCA_050738135.1 Rhodanobacteraceae bacterium
ACCGGCTTCTGGATGCTCGGGCTTTCAGGTGGTTTGGCATGCCTGCAGTTCGCGCATGGGTGGTGGATCGACCTGATGCTTCTGGTGTGGGTCCTGTTTGCCGTGATGCTGTTCGTCGCCGAGCCGCTGCGCCTGCCGGCGAAGGTTGGCGTGATCCAGAGCCCACGCAAATTCCTCGCGTTGCATGCGGTTCTGCTGCTTCTGGCCCTGGCGGCGGTTGCCTGCGGCGCAATTGGCGCACGTGGCGGTTTCTAGCATCACCGTCGCATGCATGACGGCACGTTTGCATCCGGAACGCCGGATTCGGCGGTGGCTGCGGCGAAGCCACGGCGTGCCTTGATGCAGGTCGGCATCGTTCGCGCGATGGTTGACTGACTCCGCGGCCAAACCCCGCACGATCCGCGCGTCCGGATCCCGCCATGGTCCGGACCGGTTGGGGCAGGCCTTTTCATTGCATGAAGGAGCGTTCGATGGCAGTTGCCGCGCAAAGCCTTCCCGAACCCGCGCGCGCGGTTCGCGGTGCGCCGGACGACGACGTCTCGCTGAGGCGGGTACTCGCGGCGTACACCGTCGGGGTCAACCGAACACCACGTTCACCATCACCAGCATCACCACCAGCATCAGCACCGTGAGCGGCAGGCCCACGCGCACGAAGTCGCGCGGCTTGTAGCCGCCGGGCCCGGCGACGATCAGGAGCGTGGGGCTGGCGCCCGGGATCAGGAAGGTGTTGGACACCGACAAGGCCACGATCAGCGCATACACGCCGGGATTGCCGCCCGAGGCCAGCGCGACGTTGATGGCCATCGGCACCATCATCACCGCGGTGCCGACGTGCGAGATGATCTGCGAGAAGATCAACGCCAGGATCGCGATGAAAGCCTGGAGCATCCACTGCGGCAGGCTGCCCAGATAGTGCAGGATTTCCTGCGCCATCCACGCGGCGGTGCCGGTGGAATCCATCGAGACCCCGAGCGGGATCAGGCACGCCATCACGAAGATCGTCTTCCAGTTGATGGCGCCGTAGGCCTCGTCCATGTTGAGCACGCCGGCCAGCAACATGCCGACCGCGCCGGTCAGCATGGCAACCGACAGCCTCAGGTTGGTGAACAGGCCCAGCGCCATCGCCAGCGCGAAGAACACCAGCGCGTAGCGGACCTTGCCGGGACGCTGTTCTTCACCAAGCGGAACGTCGGTCACCGGGACCAGGTCGCGGCTCTCCGCAGCCAGGGCGAGATCGCGCCAGTAGCTGTGCAACACCAGCGAATCGCCGGCGCGCAAGCTGACCTTGCGTACGTCTTCGCCACGGGTCACCTGGTCGCCGTGGCTTACCGCCAGCACCGAGATCCCGTAACGCTTGCGCAGCCGCAATTCGCCCACCTGCTGCTTGATGAACTTCGACAGTGGCGGAATCACCACTTCGGAAATGCCCGCGCGGGTCGGGTTGAACATGTCGGACAACGCCTGGATGCGGTTGCCCGGCCGGCACTGCATCGCCTGCGCGAACTCGTTGACGGCGGGACGCGGCCCCAGCACGCCCAGCACGGTGCCCACCCAGATCATCTGGTCGGACGGCGGTGAAAGGCGCGATTCGTTGCCATTCTTGACCGCGAGGATCAGCGGCGCGTGCTCCAGCGTTTCGGCCTCGCCGATGCTCATGCCGACCAGCGGACTGTCGGCGGTCACGGTAAGCTCGATCACTTCGCCCTCGATCCCGTAGGTGTCGGCGAAGTAACTCTCGGTGCGGCCCGGCGTGACCTTGGGTTTGGCGTCGGTCCCCTCCGGCATCAGGCGGCGGGTGAGGAAGGCGAAATAGCCGATGCCGACCAGCAGCAGCGGAATGCCGATCGGCGTGATCGAGAACAACGAAAACGGCTCGATGGTCTGGGCGCCGGGCGGCAGGTTGCGATTGGCGCTCGCGATCAGGTCGTTCAGAAGGATCAGCGGCGAGTTCGAAATCAGGGTCATGCTGGTGCCGGCGAGAATGCAGAAGGCCATCGGCAGCAGCAGGCGTTTCAGCGGCACGCCGGTGCGTGCGGAAATGCGGCTGGCGACCGGCAGGAACAACGCGGCCAGCGCCTGGCTCTGGATGATCGACGAAAGACCACCGACGGTGGAATTGAGCAGTAGCGACACGCGGTTCTCGACGCCGCCCGAGAGCCTGAGAATGAAGGACGCCGCGCGGTTCAGCACGCCGGTGCGATCCAGTCCCGCGCCCATCACCATCACGCCGATCAGCGACAGCACGGCGTTGGACGCAAAGCCATCGAACAGTTGGTCGACGGGCATCAGCCCGGTGATCCCGATCACCACGACCACCAGCAGCGCAACGATGTCGGCGCGCACCCACTCCAGGATCAGCATGATCACGGTGAAGCCGACCAGCCCGAGCACCAGGAGCATGTCGGGGGTAAGGGTCAACTCCATCGGCGCGTGAATCCTTCAGGTTAATTGAAGAGGGTCTGGTGAAACCTGTTGGGCATCCGCTTGTGCATCCATGGCCGTGCTTCCAAAACCCCCGAAACCATTGCTGTGCAATGGGTTCTGCCCCCTTGATTCAAGGGGACAGAAGGCCCGGTCACCCTCGCAACAGGTTTGTTCAGAGCTTCCCTAAAGGGGGCGGGCGGGCAATGGTGACACACGATCAAACAACAGATCCGTAACCGGATGTCCGAGACGGATGCCGCGCCGCTCGAAACGTGTTTCGATTCGCCACCCGGGTCGTTTCGATTCACCGCTTTCCCCCTCACGCAGTCGCCAGCCAGGTTGCGCGGCCAGCACTTCCCGCATGTGCAAAGCATACCCGGGCCAGTCGGTCGCGAGATGCAATACACCTCCCGGTTCGGTGCGATCGGCCAGCAATTCGACGAAAGCCGGCTGGATCAGCCGGCGCTTGAGATGTCGTTTCTTGGGCCACGGATCGGGAAACCAGATGCGCACTTCGCCCAGCGTCCGTGCGGGAATCTCGTTTTGCAGCACTTCGACCGCGTCGTGGTTCCAGACACGCACGTTGCGGGCGTCGCGTGCGGCCAGTGCGTTCAGCAGCCGACCCGTGCCGGGACGGTGCACCTCGATGCCGAGATAATCGCGCGCGGGATCGTGTTGCGCGGCCCACGCCAGCGCCTCGCCGTTGCCGAAGCCGATTTCCAGGACGTGGGGGGCGGTGCGCCCGAACAACGCATCAAGATCACGCGGCGAGGCCGTGTAGTCGATCCCGAAGCGGGTCCAGTGTTCCGCGAACGCACGCTGCTGCGCGGGGGTGATTCTCCCTTCACGCAATACGAAGCTGCGGATGGTGCGGCGGTGGTCGTTGGTTGTACTTTCGGTCACGTGCTGTCTAACCCCTCTCCCCTCGGGAGAGGCGGCCGCAGGCCGAGCGCGTAGCGCAGGGGTGAGGGTCCGAACCTTGTGCAAGACCTGAACCCTCACCCGGCGCTATGCGCAAAAGAAGCGGCGGCGTTTCGCCCCTCTTAGTCGATCATTCCCTCGAGCGGGCTGGACGCTGAAGCGTAGCGTTTGCGCGGAATGCGGCCGGCGCGGAATGCCGCGCGACCGGCCTCGATCGCGCACTTCATCGCGTGTGCCATCAGCACCGGATCCCTGGCGTGCGCAATCGCGGTGTTCATCAGCACGCCGTCGCAGCCGAGCTCCATCGCCAGCGCAGCATCGGAGGCGGTGCCGACGCCGGCATCCACGATCACCGGAACCCCGGCGTTCTCGACGATCTCCATGAGGGTGTAGCGATTCTGGATGCCGAGCCCGGAACCGATCGGCGCCGCCAGCGGCATCACCGCGACGCAGCCGAGTTCCTCGAACCGACGCGCCAATAGCGGATCGTCGGTGGTGTAGACCATCACGTCGAAGCCATCCTTGACCAATGCTTCGGCGGCTTCGAGGGTGGTCACGACATCCGGAAACAGGGTTTTTTGATCGCCGATCGTTTCCAGCTTGATCAGCGATGCGCCGTCCAGCAGCTCGCGCGCCAGCCGGCAGGTGCGCAGGCATTCTTCGGAGGTATGG
>JBOHYV010000279.1:0-4013 GCA_050738135.1 Rhodanobacteraceae bacterium
GGCGTACTGGATGGCCAGCGGGATGCGCATCGCGCCGAATCAGCTCGTGACTTCGGCCAGCAAGCGCTTGGCCTCGTCCTTCTGCGCCTGCGAGCCTTCCTCGATGATCTCTTCAAGCATCGCGCGCGCGCCGACCGGGTCCCCCATGTCGAGGTACGCGCGCGCCAGATCAAGCTTGGTATCCACCGGATCATCGGCGAACCCGGGATCGGTCGCGTCCTTCTCCGCAAGCGCGGGCGCAGGATCGGGCACGGCGTGTGCGGGTTCAAGCCCGCCTGCAACAAGCTCGGATTCCGCAGCAGGTTGGGGTTGGTGCCCCTCGGCAGCAGCCTGCTCCACCGCCGCATCGGCGCCGGCCGGTTGGTGCAAGGCCACAATGCCGTAGGGGTCGGCGTGCGACTCGACCAGCGCCGCGAAGGGCAAGTCCGGCGACAGCGCTTCGCCCATCCGCACGACCTCGCGCCATTCGGCGCGGCCAGGATCGCTGACGCGGGCGTGCATGGCCTCGGCCGCGGCAATGAAACTTTCCTTGTCGCCTTGCGCGTAATACACCCGACACAGTGCGAGGTGGGTCGCAAGATCCCCGGGATGCCCGGTCAGCGTCGCCTGCAACGAAGCTTCGTCGTCTGCCGCATCAGGATCCGGAGCGACATCTTCGGGACCCGGTAATGGCCCCTTCGCGGCGGCTGCCGCCGCACCGCCGCGCCGGCGATGCAACAGACCGAAGAGGATCAACGCCAGCACGATCAGACCTGCAATCGCCCACGCCAACGGGCGCTCGTACCACGGCGTGGCCGCTGCATTGGATTTTCCCGCAACCGGTTTGGCAGAAGTGGATGCAGCGGATGTGCCGGCCGGCGTCGCCCCTGCTGCCTTGGCCACCGAACCCGCGGACGCGCCGGCGCCCACCGCCGCCGTCGCAACCGGGGCCGAGCCCGCAATCCCAGCCTTGCCCGATTGCATTTGCGCCAGCTTGCGCTGTAACCCGGCAATCGTCGAATCCTTCAGGCTCAATAACTTGTCGGTCTTTCCCGAAATGTCCTTGAGGCTGCGTACGCGCGATTCGAGATCGGCATTGGACTGGTTCAGGCTGATCAGCGCACCACGGTCGTTCTGCAATTTTTGCTGCAGACCGGTCACGGTTTCGCTGCCGGTGCCACCCGCAACCCCGGGCCGGTTGTTGGCGGCGCCACCCGTGCCGGTCGGCGGGGCCAATGTCAGATGATCCGAAGCGGATCCGGTCGGCGTGGATTTGGGCGCGGCATTCGCCGCAGCCTGCGCAGCCGTGCCCTCGATCACCGTTGCACGGTGCGGACGCGATGCCCGCCAGGATTCGTACTGGCGCCGCACCTCGGCATCGGCTTCGGCGATGCCGGTCTTGTCAACCTCGTCCCGGGTCGGGATGCGCAAAATCGCCCCCGCCTTGAGGTTGTCGATGTTGTCTCTGGAAAATGCATCGGGGTTCGCCGTTTGCAACGCAATCATCATCTGGTTGATGCTGAAACGGGCGCCTTGGGTTTGCTGCTGTGCGATGTGGTACAGCGTGTCGCCGCGTGACACCTGAACCGTTGCGGCGGGGCGTGCCGCCGGGGTCGGCGCAGTCAAGGCAGCCGCCTTCGGCTTTGACGCGACGTGCCTGGGCGCCGGCTTGGCGTGGTGCCGCTGCGACGACGATGGCGGGGCCTTGGCGACCGCTTTCTGCTTGGCCGCTACCCGTTTGGGCGCCGGTTTCGGTGCAAGCTGCCGCGCCGACGAAGGTGGCGCCTTGGCGACCGCCTCCGGTTTGGCCACCACGGGTTTGGGCACCGGTTTGGTCATCGGCTTCAACGCAGGCACCAACGGAGGCGGAGTGGCAACTGCTTGTTTCGGGGATTCGGCTGGCTGGGGGGCCGCCGGCACGGGGGGCTGCGGGAACGCCGATGCGGGCGGCAACTGCTCCGCCTGCTCAGCTGGCGGAGCCGCGGGTGTGCTCGCGACCGGCGCGCTCTGCACGACGGGCGCAGGCGCCGCGATCACCGGATTCAGCAGCACCACGAATTCACGCACCTGTTTGCCCCGGCGCGTGTTCACCTGCACCAGAAAGTCAAGGTAGGGATCGGTGATCGGCTGGCTGCTTGTGACCAGGATCAGCTTCTGGCCGTTGTTGTCGGTGACGACGCGAAACTGCAATGTCCGGTCTGTCGGGTTGAGCTGGAGGCCGGCGCGCGTGTAATCCGCGGCCGGCGCAAGGCCAACCGTCAGTCCGTCGAGTTCGGTGAGGTTTCCGGGGTGCAGCGGGATCGCGGCCACCAGCGGCTGGTCCAGCGCCGACTTGACCTGTATCTGGCCCAATTGCAGTGCCCATGCCGGCGCCGCAGCAGCAGCCAGCAACGCAACACAGGCAATGCGGAGTTTGAGCTTCATGCGCGTGATCCCTGCTGCCAGCCGGGAGTGGGAGACCCCCCGTCTCGTTGCGCCCCCGTACGCAGCGCAAGGGTATTGCAGAAACCGTCAATCACCAAGCCCGCGCTCAATGCCGACTCGCCGCTTTCAATGCCCCGCGCTCGTGCCGGAGGCCGGGACGCCCGCCGCCTGCAGCTTCTGCTGCAACGCCGCGATTTCGGCGTCACGCTGCTGCAGCTGCTTTTGTTGCGCGGTGTTTTGCTGCTCCAGGCGTCTCACCTGCGACTGCAGCCGCGCCCGATGCACCTGGGCTACCGTGATCTTCGCATCCACGCTCTGCAGTTGCGCATGCAGGCCCGACGCATGCTTCCTGGCGTGTTGCGGGGCTGGCGTCGTCGCCATGACCGCCATCGACAGACCCAAAAGTGCGCCGCACAGAACCGGTTTTTTCAAGACTCCGCCCAACGTCATTCGCCCGTCTCCCGCGCTCGACCGTAGTCAAATGTACTCGCGAATCAGAATCTCCGCGACTTGCACCGCGTTCAACGCTGCGCCTTTGCGGATGTTGTCCGATACCACCCACAGGTCAAGCCCGTTCGGATGGGAAATATCCTCGCGGATGCGCCCGACGAACACCGCGTCCTTGCCCGCGGCGTGACCGACCGGCGTCGGATAACCGCCGGCCTTGCGCTCGTCAACCACCAGCACGCCGGGCGCCGATTCCAGCAGGGCGCGTGCGGTCGCGGCATCGATCTTGTCGCGGGTTTCGATGTGCACCGCTTCGGAATGGCCATAGAACACCGGCACCCGCACGCAGGTCGGATTCACCTGGATGCCATCGTCTTCGAGGATCTTGCGGGTTTCCCACACCATCTTCATTTCTTCCCTGGTATAGCCGTTGTCCGTGAACACGTCGATGTGCGGGATCACGTTGAACGCGATCTGCGCGGAAAACTTCTCTGGTGTGACATGATGGAAGTTGAGCAATTCGGCGGTCTGATGACCGAGTTCTTCCATGCCCCTGCGACCGGCGCCCGATACCGACTGGTACGTCACAACATTGATGCGCTCGATGCCGACGGCGCGGTGGATTGGCGCCAGCGCCACCAGCATCTGCATGGTCGAGCAATTGGGGTTGGCGATGATGTTGCGCGCGGTATATTCGGCAATTGCGTGTGGATTGACCTCACTGACCACCAGCGGCACATCGTTCGCGTATCGAAACTCGGAGGTATTGTCGATCACCACCGCGCCGGCCGCGGCCGCACGCGGCACGTGCTCGCGGCTGACCGGCCCGCCGGCCGAGAAGAACGCGATATCGATGCCGGAAAAATCGCACTTCGCGAGTTCGTGCACCTTCACCTGCCGGTTGCGAAAACCCACCGTGCCGCCGGCCGAGCGCTCGCTGGCCAGCGGCATCAGTTCACCGACCGGAAACCCGCGCTCATCCAGGATCGACAACAGGGCCTCGCCTACCGCGCCGGTGGCGCCTGCGATGGCAACGTTGTAACGCTCTCGCCTGCTCACGGTGACTGCTCCGTCCGGGTTCGATGTGGTCAGCGCGGCCGCGCCGGGATGCGCGGTTTGACTTCGCCGACATCGCCGCACTGCGCGCGATGCCTGAGCGCATG
>JBOHYV010000280.1:0-4006 GCA_050738135.1 Rhodanobacteraceae bacterium
CCCGAGTCCCGAGTCCCGAGTCCCGAGTCCCGAGTCCCGAGTCCCGAGTCCCGAGTCCCGAGTCCCGAGTCCCGAGTCCCGAGTCCCGAGTCCCGATCTGTTCAATACAAATCCACCGGGTCGACGTCGATCGACCACCGCAAACCACGAGGTTGCGGCAGCGCGTGCAGCCGCGGCAGCCACGCCGCGAGGGCGTGGCGCAGCGGCGGGCGCTGCGCGGATTCCAGCAACAGTTGCGCGCGATGGCGTCCTGCGCGCAGTGGCATGGGCGCGGCGAACGGCCCGCTGACGCGCAGCGCATCGCCGCCTTCGGGCCGCCGCGCAAGCGCGTCGCGGGCGGCGGTCATGAAATCATCCAGCGCATTGGGTTGGATACTTTCCGCGCGCAACAATGCCATGTGTGCAAACGGCGGCAGGCCCGTCGCCAGCCGCTCACCCAGTTGCAGGGCGGCCGCGGCGTCGTATCCGCCCTTGAGCAAAGTGGTCAACAATGGATGCCCGGGTTCATGGGTTTGCAGCCAGACCTGACCCGGCTTGTCGGCGCGCCCCGCGCGCCCGGCAACCTGCACGATCAATTGCGTCAGCCGCTCGCCCGAGTGGAAGTCGAGGCTGTGCAGGCCTTCATCCACGCCGACGATGGCGACGGTGGTGAGGTTGGGCAAGTCGTGCCCTTTCGCGAGGATCTGGGTGCCCACCAGGATCGCGGGCCGGCCGTCGGCGAGCCGGTCCAGCAGTTTGGCGAAGGCGTCGCGTCGACGCGTACTGTCGCGGTCCACCCGCAGTACCGGTACATCCGGGTAGCGCGCGGTCAGTGCTTCTTCCAGACGTTCGGTGCCTTGGCCCTGTGGAATCAGCGCGCCCGCCCGGCAAGTCGGGCAGACTTCCGGCACGCGTTCAGCGTGCCCGCAATGATGGCAAAGCAATTGTCGGCGCCCGCGATACAGCGTCAACGGCTTTTCGCAACGCGGACAGGCTGCGTACCAGCCGCAGGCGTGGCACAGCAGCACCGGTGCGTACCCGCGCCGGTTCCTGAATACCAGGGCCTGGTCGCCGCGCGCGACGCAGGCGTCCAGCGCATCCAGCAGTGCGGGCGACAGCCCGTGTGCGAGTTTGATGCCCCGCAGGTCCAGAACGTGCACCGGCGACGGCGGCCGCGCACGCACACGGTGGTGCAGGCGCAGCCGGGTAAAGCGTCCGGCATCGATATTCGCCAGCGTTTCCAGCGCAGGCGTGGCGCTGCCCAGCACGATCGGCACCTCCAGTGTTTGTGCACGCATCAGGGCGAAGTCGCGGGCGTGGTAGCGAAAACCGTCCTGCTGCTTGTACGAGGCATCGTGCTCTTCATCGACCACGATCAGCCCGGCATTCGGAAGCGGGGCGAACACCGCCGAACGCGTGCCGAGGATGATGGCTGCGTGGCCGGCGCGCGCGTCCAGCCACGCACGTGTGCGCTCGCCGTCGGCGAGGTTGGAATGCAGCACTGCAATGCGTGCGTCGAAACGTTCCCGCAAACGCTTCAAGGCTTGCGGCACCAGACCGATCTCCGGCACCAGCCACAGCACCTGCCGATCTGCACCCAGTGCGCGTGCGGCAAGCTGCAGATAGATTTCGGTCTTGCCGCTGCCCGTGACGCCCTGCAACACGAACGGATGGAAGCCGCCACCGCTTGAAAGGATTTCTGCCAGCGCGTCGGCCTGTTCGTCATTCAGGACGGGCGCCGCGCCGTCGCGCGTGTGCGCCGGCTGGTCATCGGGTCGTGTGCGTTCGATCAATCTCGCCTCCGCCAACCGCCGTGCCGCGGCGCGCCAGCCGGGCAACACGGTGTCGAGCTCTCCGCTCGGCAGGGTGAGGTTTCCCAGTGTTTCCAACAGGGCCGCGGAACCCCCGCGCCGCGTGCGCGCGTCGCGTGCCGAACATCCAGCCGCGGTTGCGCGCCACGCCTCGGCGGCAAAGTCGGACGGGGCACGTCCTTCACGCAAGGCCAATGGCAAGGCGCCGAACAACACCTCGCCGATCGCGCCGCACCAATAGTCCGCCGCGCGCCGCAGGTTTGCCAGCAGTTCCGCGTCCAGCAACGGGTCATCGTCCAGCAATGCTTCGACGGGCTTCAGCCGGTTGTCGGGGATCCCCGGTTGGGCCGTGGCTTCCTCGACGATCCCGATCCGGTGCGTACGTCCGAACGGCACGCGCACGCGGGCCCCCGCATGAACGCGCAGGGCACCGGGCAGGTAATCGAACGTTTGCGGTACCGGAAGCGGCAAGGCAACCCGCACGACGCCGTTGGGCGCGTTCGATTGCAGCGTGGGGCTCATGGCTTACCGCAGTTATTTATCGTGTCGCGCAGGAACACGCGGTAAGCCGGTGACGCATTGGCATTTTCTTGCTTATCCACAAACGTTGTGGATAACGCTGTGGAGGACCGGCGGGCAAGCTTTGCCGCGGCTCGTCGGATCGGCCTGCCGCACGACTTGGCGAAATTTTCAGCAGTCAAGTTTTCTCCATGCAGTTCAAGCAGATGAACATGGTGACGGAGCGGAATGCAGGCCATGGGTGTGCTTTCGGATCAAGTCCGGCGGGAGTATTGCGGCTGTGCACAACGAACGCGCCCGGATAGCCGTTCATGCAGTTTCCAGCACCTGGCGGGGAGGCTCGCATCCGGCCACCGAAACGGGCCATTCCGGCCACGCGCACGCGCGAGCCATGATCGGAAGGACAGGTCTGGGTCGCGCAGGCGGTAGTGGGCGCAAACACCCCAGCGACCCGGGCGAAGGCGGCTCCCTGCGCGCCACGATGTCGGCTCCGGCGAATCCCGGCAGGCCCGGCATCTCGTGCACGCGCCCCCGCAACCACGTCATGTATTTCGCGCAAAGCGGCGTCCGTTTCCAGCTCGACGGCGTATGGGATCATGCGCCGGTCAGGCTGATGAGCGTCGCAAAGACAACGCCGAACACCAAGAGGATGCTGTAGCAGAAGCCGATCGACCAGTATTTCACGTTGGTCATGAACCAGCCTTGCCGGTACACGCGCTTCTGCATCAACCACACATACACGAAGATCCAGATCCAGGCCGCGACGTCGAGCAGGTAGAACGGTACCGAGAGCCAGCCCGCGTGCGGCTGCAGCAGCTGACGCAGCACTCCCAACGCGATCAGCACCAGCATCGAGAGCATCAGGAAAGCATGGCTGTGCATCGCCACGATCAAGTGTTCCATGTACAACCGGCGCTTGAAAATATAGAAAATCTTCAGCAGCAGCGCGAATACCGGCAACAACACGAACAACACCGTGGGCGCGGCCGAGAATGTTCCGAGCAGCAGCTTGTGGATGGCATCGACGCGTTCCGCGTGGGTGCCCGACTTCATGCGGTACAACTGCTGCTGCGCGTTGCCGATCAGGTCATTGAGCCAGTCGTTGACGGCATCGGGAAGCCCCCCGATCTTGAGCGGCTTGGTGTCGTGGTTCCAGATCACGCCCCAACCGAAGTCAAGGTTGCCATGCGCAAACCGATCATGTTCCGGCGCCGCGGCGGGTACGGGTACAGCGCGGATGGCAACACCCGCCACCCGCGGGGTGGTAAAGCCCGTGGTATGGCTATACCCGGCCCGCACCGAGATTTGCGCCGCGAAAAACGCGATGATCGCGAGGAAAAACACCATCCGGAACGGGGTGACGTAGCGCGCACGCTTGCCGGCGAAATAGTCCAGCGTGAGCTTGCCGGGCCGCAGATACAATGGTCCGAGGGTCTTGAAGACCCGCTCGTCGATGTTGAAAACACTGTCGGCGATGTCGGACATGACGCTGCCGAAGTGCCGCACCAGTCCGTGGGTGGGCTGTCCGCAGGCGTAACAATACTTGCCGTACAGCGGCGCGCCGCAGTTGTCGCAGCTGCCCGATGAGAGCGGCGGCTGCGGTGGCGAAGGCTCGGATTGCTGGATTGGCGTTTCGGGTTGCATCGGGTATTTCCGCAATGCTCCAGATTTTAACCATGGATCGCGCGCGTTTCGCG
>JBOHYV010000281.1:0-3976 GCA_050738135.1 Rhodanobacteraceae bacterium
TTGCACTTTGGGGCATCCCAACCAGTTGACCAGTCACCACAAGCAATGAGGAATCCAACATGAAATCGATGCAGAAAGGTTTCACCCTGATCGAGTTGATGATCGTGGTCGCGATCATCGCGATCTTGGCCGCGATCGCCATCCCGGCCTACCAGAACTACCTGATCCGTTCGCAGGTGTCCGAAGGCGTGACCCTGATGGACGGCGTCAAGGTGGCCTCGACCGAATATTTCGCCAACAAGGGCGTCCTGCCCACGACCAACACTTCCGCCGGCGCCTCGGTAACCATCACCGGCAAGTATGTCGCCAGCGTCGCACTTGGAACCGGTGGACTGATCACGTCCACTTTCACCAGCGCCGCGCCGACCAACTCGGCCATTTATGGGAAAACGATTGAACTTTCTCCGTTTACCAAGGACGGCGTAGTCAAGTGGAATTGCAAGGGTGGTACGATTGCACCCAAGTACCTGCCTTCCAGCTGCCGCTGATTGTCAATCGCAACTTTGCAACAAGCTGTTCGAAGGGCCGCCCACGCGGCCCTTCTTTTTTGCAGGCAGGCCGAATGATCGTATCCAGCGTGCCTGGCACCGCAAAGGCCTTCAACGCACCGCACTTGCCTGTTGCAACCTTGTGCATATAAGATGATCACAAATGTGGTCACATAGATGAGACTCATGGTGAACGTACCTGCCATCCCGCTACGCGATGCGAAGGCACACCTCAGCGAACTTGCCGAACGCGCCGCAAGCGGCGCTGAAATGGAAATCACCAAGCACGGTCGTCCGGTTGCGCGCCTGGTCGCCGCACGCCGCGCCCGCAAGCCGGTGGATCTGGCCCGACTGCAGGCATTGACTGACACCATGCCATTCCAGCGGGAAGGCGCTGGGCGTGCGTTGCGGCGGTTGCGCGGCCAAGCCCGCTACTGAAGGTGCCGTACCTTGACACCAGCTTGCTGGTTGCCGCACTGACGCGTGAGACGCGCACCGCAGCGGTGCAGAAATGGCTCGCCCAGCAGCCCCCGGAGCAACTCGTCATTTCGGACTGGACGGTCACGGAGTTCTCGGCTGCACTGTCGATGAAGGTCCGCATGCGCCAACTCGGACCGGAGGCACGTGCGGACGCACTCGCCGTTTTCACGTCACTGGTGCGCGACACGTTCACCGTGCTTGCAGTCGAGACAGCCGACTTCCAGGCTGCCGCCCGCTTGGCCGACGCGCACGAATCGGGATTGCGGGCAGGTGACGCTCTGCACCTCGGCATCGTGGCCAACCGCGGCGAGCGATTGTTGTCGCTCGATCGCGTGCAAGTGAAAGCCGCCCTTGACGCCGGCATCAGCGCGCGGTTGTTCTGAGGCGGATCGCGTATCCTTGCGCGTGATGATCGCCGCGACCGTCGCAACGTGAAATTTCCCCTCGATGCACGCGCACGACGCATGCTCGCGATGCTGGCGTTCGTGGCAGTGCTGCTCGCGTTGCTTGCCATCACGTGGTGGGTGTACCACCCGGGGCTTTCCGGCGATTTCCTGTTCGATGATTTCGCCAACCTGCCCGCGCTCGGCGCGACCGGGCCGGTGGACCACTGGGCGACGTTCTGGCGCTACATCACGTCCGGCGCAGCCGACCCGACCGGCCGCCCGCTGACCCTGTTGACATTCCTGATCGACGCGCGCAACTGGCCGGCCAGCCCGTACCCGTTCAAGCTCACCAACGTGATCCTGCACCTGATCAACGGCGCGCTGCTGACGTGGGTGCTGTGGAAGCTGGGCAAGGTGTTGCGCTTTTCCCCTTCCCCTTCCGCAGGAAGGGCGGAGCGAAGCGAACGCGCGCGCAGCGCGAGGGGGAATGGCTTTGCGGGCGCCGCAACATCTGTCCACACTGCGCACAACGGCATCCCCTCTCCAGCAATATCCGATGGTCATTCCGGGGCCGCACGAAGTGCGGAACCCGGAATCCACGGATCACCGACGCGAGATACCAAAAGCTGGATTCCGGGTTCCACCGCCCATGAAGCCGGCGGTGGCCCCGGAATGACGAGTGGGGGGGCGACGGCGGCTGGCCTGGCACATTTCGAGGATTCACGTGGCATCCCCCCGCCGCTGCGCGGCGACCCCGGAATGACGAGTGTGAGGGCGGCGGCTGACCTGGCACATTTCGAGGATTCACGTGACATCCCCCCGCCGCTGCGCGGCGACCCCGGAATGACGAGTGGGGGGGCGACTGCGGCTGGCCTGGCACATTTCGAGGATTCGCGTGGCATCCCCCCGCCGCTGCGCGGCGACCCCCTGCGTTCCGAAGGGGGTGAGAGACAGATCGCCATCGCCGCGCTGTTCGGCGCGGGCGTATGGCTGCTGCATCCGCTGCTGGTATCCACGACGCTCTACATCGTGCAGCGCGAGGCAATGCTGCCCGCGACCTTCGTGCTGGTCGGGATGCTCGGCTGGATGGCGTCGCGCGAGGCGCTGGCACGCGGCCACGTCAAGCGCGCACTCGCCGGCATGGTGCTGTCTGCGTGGCTGTGCACGGGCCTGGCGGTGCTGTCGAAAGCCAATGGTGCGTTGTTTCCGATCCTGCTGCTGTTGACCGAATGGATCGTGCTGGCGCCGAGGCAATCGATGCCGACGGCAGATACACGGCGCTGGCACCGGCGCGCGGTCACGGTGTTCCTCATCATCCCGAGCGCACTGGTGATCGCGTACCTGCTGTCCCTGATTCCCGGCGCGATACGAAATGCTTCGGCGGTCCGCGGCTGGACGGTCGGCCAGCGCCTGCTGACCGAACCACGCGTGGTCACCGACTACCTGCGCCTGCTGTTCATCCCGCACGCGCATTCGAGCGGCCTGTTCAACGACGCCTTTCCGGTATCGACCGGCTGGCTGCACCCCGCAGCGACGATCCCGTGCATGATGTTGATCCTTGCCCTGATCGCCACGGGCTTCGCGTTGCGCAAGAAATATCCGGCGATCGCGCTGGCGTTGTTGTTCTACTTCGCGGCGCAACTGATGGAATCCGGCTGGCTGCCGCTGGAACTCTACTTCGAGCACCGCAACTATCTGCCGGCGATGCTGCTGTTCTGGCCGATCGGCCTCGCGCTGGGCAAACCCGGCGCGCTGCGCTTTCTGCGCGTAGCCGCCGCGGCGGTGGTACTGGCCGTACTGGCGGTCCTGACCTTGCAACGTGCCAAGCTGTGGGGCGACGGCTTCCGGCAAGCGCAGGTATGGGCGGCGATCAATCCCGATTCAGCCCGCGCACAGACGAACGCCGCGTTGTACGACCTGTCGCACGATCGCCCGCGCCTCGCGGCGGCGCGGCTGCGGTTGTCGATCCCCAAACACCCCGATGACATCCAGGGCCCGGTAAACCTGATCGGCGCCGAGTGCCGACTGGGTGCGGTGCAGCCGCAAACGCTGAAAAGAGCGTCGTACGCGCTGACGCGCACCCGCGTCGGGGCCGAGGTGGCGTTCAAGTGGTTCGACGAAGCGCTGGGTTTGGCGAGCCGGCACGCCTGCCCCGGCCTAGACTTCGCGGCACTGCAGGGGACTCTGGGCGCCGCACGGCACAATCCGCACTGGCGCAAACAATCAGGGCGACAGCAGGATCTGGACCACTTGCAGGGACAGCTGGACCTTGCGGAAGGCAGGCCGGACGCCGCATTGCAGTCGTTCAACCGCGGACTTGCTGCGCGGCCCGATCCGGGCGTCGCGCTGCAGCAGGCCGCCTATCTCGGTTCGCACGGTTACCCGAAGCGCGGGCTTGCGCACCTTAATTTCTTTGCGACACTGCCCGCTGGCCCCAGCCCCGGCATCGGCATGCCGCAAATCCACGCGTGGGTGCTGCGCAAGCAAGGCTGGTGGCCGGACGAAACCGCGTATCTGCGCAAAACCCTGGAAGCGGATGCTGCGGCAAAATCAACTTCGGACGGACCACGGCCATGATGCACGACACACCTTTCCGCTTCAACGCCATGCATGACTCTGCAT
>JBOHYV010000282.1:0-3963 GCA_050738135.1 Rhodanobacteraceae bacterium
ATCCGGATCCGTGCGTCGAACCTGACCGCGCTGCCACTGGCGGATTCCTCGAAGCTGCGCGTGGGCGATTTCGTGGTGGCGATCGGCGATCCGTTCGGCCTTGGCCAATCAGCGACATCGGGCATCGTGTCGGGTCTCGGTCGCCAGGGTCTCGGACGCAACAGCTACCAGAACTTCATCCAGACCGATGCCTCGATCAATCCCGGCAACTCGGGCGGTGCGTTGGTGAACCTTGCCGGGCAACTGGTCGGCATCAATTCGATGATCTATTCGCCCTCGGGCGCGAGCGCGGGACTCGGCTTCGCGATCCCGTCCGACCTCGCCGCGGACGTGATGAAACAACTGATCGCGCACGGCAAGGTGGTACACGGCAGCCTCGGCGTCGAGGCGCAGAACCTGACGCCGCGCGTGGCCGCGGCACTCGGCATCAATTCCAGCAGCGGCGCACTGATCACCAACGTCATGCCCGATTCCCCGGCGGCCAAGGCCGGGTTGAAACCGGGAGACCTCGTGACCGCCGTCAACGGCAATGCTGTCAGCGATGCGCAGGACCTGCGCAACGCGCAGGGCCTCGCACCGCTCGGCAGCACGCTCGAGCTCGACATCGATCGCAACGGCCGCAAACTCGTGATCGATGCGAAGCTCACCGCCGCCAGCGGCGAGGTCCAGGGGGCATCGCTGGATACGCGGCTGGACGGCGCCACGTTGAGCGACACGGCTTCCGCCGGCAACAGCGGCGGTATCGAGGGCGTGAACGTGACGCGCGTGAAACCGGGCAGCCACGCGGCGCGCAACGGACTCGTCGCGGGCGACGTTCTGGTCGGCGTCAACAACGTGGCGACCCCCGACCTCGCTCAACTGCGCCGCGTATTCGCGTTGCATCCACGCATGCTGGTGCTGGCGATCGTGCGACAGGGACAGCTGATACAGATACAGCTCGGCGGTTGAGCCCTGCTTCGTTGCGGCGGACATCGCTCGGCGCTCGACCGGAGCGCGGCAATCCGGCCAGCCCTGCGCGCCCGCGTCGCGCCGCAGAATCCTCTTGCGGCGTGTCGGATTTCCCGAAGCGTGAACACCATCAAGAATCAAGCGCGGATACCTGAACGGCGTGGTCGCGACGGTAACCGGTTCCGCCATAATCGGGCGGCCTTCCCTCACCGCCGTTACCTGGTGCATCGTCCATGTCTGCGCGTTCGTTCAGTTGGTTTGTCGCCTTGTTTCCGCTTGTTTTTGCGTTCGCCGCGGGCGCGGTCCCCGCGGGGCACAAGCCGCGCCACCATGCGGCGTCCGAGCCCACCCTGATCGTGCGCGGCGACCAGGTCAGCACCGAGGGCCTGGTCGATGCGGTGGCACGCGCGTTCGCCGAGACCGGCGATGGCCATCTCGTCGTGACACCCTTCAACACCATCGACGGCATCGATCAGGCGCTGGCCGGCGCGGTCGATATTGCAGCCAGCGCGCGGCCTGCGTATCCGAAGCGCACCCAGGAAGCCGGACTCACCTTCACGCCGGTGGCGTGGGATGCGCTGGTACTGATAACCAACGCGTCGAATCCCGTGCGCAATCTCACCCTGAAGCAGGTGCACGAGATCTATTACGGGAAGATCCGGAATTGGTCCCGGGTCGGGGGCCGCGATGAGCCGATCGACCTGGATGGCGTGGCCTCGCCGCTGGACGGTGTGCAATTCAGTTTTCGCCGATTGATGTTCGGCAACGGCGACAACCCCGTCGCGGTGCCGCGCCTGTTCATCAATGTCGATTCGCTGCAATCGGAAGTTTCCCTGGATACCAAGGCGCTGGCGCTGTCCACGCTGGTGCACGCGCGCCGCCAGAAGGGCCTCAAGATCATTCCGATCGAAGGCGTGCGGCCCAGCCTCACCACGCTCGAGGACGGCAGTTACCCGTTGCCCCTGACGATTTACCTTGCTTACCGGGCCGGCAGTCCGAAACTCGCCACGATCCGCAAATTCCTGGCATTCCTCGACGGCAGTCGCGCGGGGAATATCCTGCGTCAACACGATCTGCTGCCGTATGCGCAGGCGACCACGTTGAATGCGAAGACGGAACTGGACCGAATCCGTGCCATCGGCGCGCAGATGATCGTCGAGGGTCTGGCGCCCGACTACTCGCCCGTCAACGCGTTCGCGCACCTCGAACAGCAATACCCGGATCTGAAACGCAGCATGCAATCGCAGCAGACCCGCACACAGGTTGCCGAGGCGAATCGGCAGCTGGTGACCGGATTGGCGCAGGCCGCGCCTCCGCCGTCGCCGGCTGCGCCCGAACCTGCCGACTACACCGTGGTGAGCGGTGACACGCTTTCGAAGATCGCCCGGAAATACTCGGTCAGCGTCGAGCAATTGCGCAGGTGGAACGACCTGCGGGGTGATACCCTGCAGGTCGGACAGGTCCTGCAGGTCTTCTCCACGCCCTGATGACGGGAACCCGCGACAGCAAGGAAACCGACACGTGCCCGGCCTGAGCGTGGATCGCCGCGGGCGCCGCGCGGTTCCGCTTGCGCCGGTCACACGCAGCGGCTGGGCGGCATTCGAAAACAGCCTCGGCGCGCGCCAGCGGCGCTGGGCAAGGTCCAACGGTTTCGTGGGTCAGGCCGGCGCATTCTGCATGGTGCCCGATGCGCGCGGCGATACCGCGCGCGTGCTGTGCGGAGCCGATCCTGCGGCGCCGTCGTTCGCGCTGGGGGCGTTTCCCTGGCGCCTGCCCGCGGCCGACTATCGGCTCGACGGCGATGTGTTGTCGGCCTGCGATGCCGCGCTCGGTTGGGCGCTGGGCAGTTACCACTTCGCGCGCTATCGCGATCCGCACGTCCAACCCGGACGCCTGCTGGTTTCGCGCGCGGTGCTGGACGAGGTGACGCCGACCGTCGAGGCGATCACGCGGGTACGCGACTTGGTCAACACGCCGGCCGAGGATCTCGGGCCAGCCGAAGTGTGTGCGGCGGTGCGCGCAGTCGCCGCAAGCTTCGGCGCGAAATGCCGCGAGTGGAGCGGCGACGATTTGCTGAAGGCCGGATTCCCCACCGTGCACGCGGTGGGCCGCGCCAGCCCGCGGCCACCGCGGGTGATCGAATTGCGCTGGGGCAATCCGGACCATCCATTGCTGGCGCTGGTCGGCAAGGGCGTGTGCTTCGACACCGGTGGACTGGATTTGAAAAGCCACGACGGCATGCGCTGGATGAAAAAGGACATGGGCGGCGCCGCGCACGCACTGTCGCTGGCGCAGCTGGTGATGGCGTCGAACCTGCCGGTGCGCCTGTTGCTGGTGATCCCGACCGTGGACAATGCGGTGGCGGGCGATGCGATCCGCCCCGGCGACGTAATCCGGACCCGCGCCGGCATCACGGTGGAAGTGGACAACACCGACGCCGAAGGCCGGCTGATCCTGTGCGATGCGCTCGCCGCGGCGGTCGAAAACAAACCCGATCTCCTGATCGATTTCGCGACCCTGACCGGTGCTGCGCGCGTCGCGCTCGGGCCCGATCTGCCGGTGCTGTTCGCAAGCCGCGACGCCGAAGCCGGCGCGCTGCTCGCAGCCGGCGCCGCGCAACACGATCCGCTGTGGCGCTTGCCGCTGTGGCAACCTTACCGCGCGATGCTGGCATCGGCCGTGGCCGATACCTGCAACACCGGCGCCTCGCGCCACGCCGGTGCAATCACCGCCGCCTTGTACCTGCAGAATTTCGTGCCGGCCACGGTGCCGTGGTTGCACCTCGACGTTTACGCGTGGAACGATGTCGATCGACCCGGCCGTCCGCGCGGCGGCGAGGCGCAATCGCTGCGCGCGTTCCACGCGTTCCTGCGCGAGCGCTACGCGCGGGGCTGATTCGGCTGCGGGTTCCTGCGGTTTCAATGCGCGGGGCGGCGCACGACCCTGATCCTGCCGCTGCCGCCGCCGCCGCAGAAGAATTGTTGCTTGCCGTCGGATTCGAGACCCGACACGCTG
>JBOHYV010000283.1:0-3959 GCA_050738135.1 Rhodanobacteraceae bacterium
CTCACCGGCAAACCCGGGCGTATCCGCGCTTCTGGCGGCCGCCCGTACCGCCTACGCTGCACGCAGCGTGGTTGCACCAGCCGGCCACAGCGCGATGGAATACTACGAGGCCGCGTTGGCGCAAGATCCGGGCAACAAAGTCGCCAGGGACGCATTGCGCGAGATCTTCCCGTTCGCCGTCCCCTGCGTAGAGCAGGCGATCGCGCAGAACGAGCTCGACGAGGCGAAGCGCGAAATCAGCGTACTCGCCAAGGCCGACCCCACCAATTATTCGCTGACCCTGCTGCGCTCCAGGCTTGCCCGGCAGACTTCCGGCAATGTGCATGTGCTCACTGTCACCGCCACCGCCGACTCCTGGATCCAGGTCGCGGCCGCGAACGGCAGCCCCATCGACGCCCGGACGCTACGCGCGGGCGAGTCGCGGACTTACCATTCGGCGGGACCATTGCGGGTCACGCTGGGCAACGCGGACGGCGTCACCGTGAGCGGTGACGGGCAGCGCCTCGAGCTCGGCCAGCATCAGCGCAACGCGGTCGCGCACTTGTTGCTGTTTGGCCCCGACACCCTGGCGCGCGCACCCGTGCGTACGCATAACACGGGCGGCGTTCGCGGCTAGCAGCATCCGCGGCGCCAGGCTGCGGGCGCAGTCTGCGCGACCGCCGCGCTTCGCCTGTCGAGTCGAAAAACGCTCCGGCGCGCCGCTACAATGCGGTTTCGATACGCACGTCCCTCCTGATGGCCGACACTCCAGCTCCGCCCGCCGCCAAACCCGCTCCCGGCAAGCTGTTCATCCAGACCCACGGCTGCCAGATGAACGAGTACGACTCCCGCAAGATGGAGGAAGTGCTCGGCGCCGAGCGCGGCATGCTGCGCACCCGCGACGTGGCCGAAGCCGACGTGATCCTGGTGAACACCTGCTCGATCCGCGAGAAGGCGCAGGAAAAGGTATTTTCGCAGCTCGGCCGCTGGAAAGAATTCAAACAGGCCAATCCCGACGTATTGATCGGCGTGGGCGGCTGCGTGGCCTCGCAGGAAGGCGAAGCGATCATCGAGCGCGCACCTTATGTGGACCTGGTATTCGGTCCACAGACCCTGCACCGCCTGCCCGACCTGATCGACGCGCGCCGTGCGAGCGGCAAGCCGCAGGTGGATATTTCCTTTCCGGAAATCGAGAAGTTCGACCGCCTGCCCGAACCGCGCGCCGAAGGTCCGGCTGCATTCGTATCGATCATGGAAGGTTGTTCGAAATACTGCTCGTTCTGCGTGGTGCCCTACACACGCGGCGAGGAAATCAGCCGCCCATTCGACGACGTGCTCGCGGAAGTGGCAGCACTCGCCGAACAGGGCGTCAAGGAAATCAACCTGCTGGGGCAGAATGTCAACGCGTATCGCGGGCCGATGTTCGATGGTGCGTGCGAGCACCTTGGTGCGAATGAAAACGGAAATCATGCCGACCTGGCGCTGCTGATCCGCGCGATCGCCCAGATCGAAGGCGTCGGCCGGATCCGCTTCACCACCTCGCACCCGCTGGAATTTTCCGATTCCCTCGTTGCGGCCTACCGCGACGTACCCGCGCTCGCGAACTTCCTGCACCTGCCGGTGCAATCGGGTTCCAACCGCATCCTCGCGCTGATGAAGCGCAATTACACCGCGGCGATGTACAGGGAGAAGATCGCGAAGCTCCGCGCGGTGCGGCCGGACATCTGCATTTCCAGCGATTTCATTGTCGGCTTCCCGGGTGAAACCGACGCCGACTTCGCGCAGACCCTGCAACTGATCGAGGACGTCGGTTTCGACCAGAGCTTTTCCTTCATTTACTCCAGGCGCCCCGGTACGCCGGCCGCCAATTTGCGTGATCCGACGCCGGACGCAGTGAAGCATGCGCGCCTGGCGCAATTGCAGGGCACCCTCAACTTCCACGCCGCGAGAATCAGCGAGGCGATGGTGGGCACGACACAACGCATCCTCGTCACCGGCACGTCGAAGAAGGACACCAGCGAACTCACCGGCAAGACCGAGAACATGCGTCAGGTGAACTTCGCAGGCGATGCGCGCCTTGTCGGTCAATTCGTTGACGTCACGATCACCGCGGCACTGGCGAACTCGCTGCGCGGCCGGCTGCAGGCCGAACGTGTTCCCGCGATCTGACATGCTTGCCGGCCCCCATTGGGGAGGGGGGATGGGTAGCGGGGGCGCGTTATCGGAATGGCGCGAGTCGCTGCACGCATTCCAATCGGTTCATCCTTGCGCCCCCACTACCCGCTCCCAATCCCCGCTTCAATGACCGAATCCCCCGTCCAGCACGATTTCACGCTCGAACCCGACGACAACCAGAGGCTGGCCAACCTGTGCGGCCCGTTCGACGGGCACCTGCGCCAGATCGAGTCGCGGCTCGGCGTCGAAATCAACAACCGCGGCAACGTATTTCGCGTAATCGGGGAAAACGGCGCAGTGCAATCCGGCGAGCGCGTGTTGCGCAGCCTGTACGCCGCGACCGAACATGAAACACTGAACGGGCGCATCCTCAACCTGCGGTTGTCCGAAGCCGGCGTGGATGCGCTGTCCGACGAACAGGCCGAGGGCGCGCAGGAGGTAGCGATCAAGGTGAAGCGCGGCACCATCCGCGGGCGTGGTCCCAACCAGGTCCGTTACCTGCACGCGATCGCCACCCATGATCTCAATTTCGGCATCGGCCCGGCCGGTACCGGCAAGACCTACCTCGCGGTCGCCAGCGCGGTCGAGGCGCTGGAAAACGGACGCGTGCAACGACTGATACTGGTTCGGCCTGCGGTCGAGGCCGGCGAGAAACTCGGATTTCTTCCGGGCGACCTTGCGCAAAAGGTCGATCCCTACCTGCGCCCGCTGTACGACGCGCTGTATGAAATGCTGGGCTTCGACAAGGTCGCGCGCCTGATCGAGCGCAGCGTGATCGAAATCGCACCGCTCGCTTACATGCGCGGCCGCACGCTCAATGACTCGTTCGTAATCCTGGACGAGGCACAGAACAGCACCGTCGAACAGATGAAGATGTTTCTGACCCGGATCGGTTTCGGCACCACCACCGTGGTTACGGGCGATGTGACCCAGGTCGACCTGCCGCGCAGTACGCGGTCGGGTCTGCGCAATGTAATCGAGGTGCTGCGCGGCATCGAAGGCATCAGTTTCACGTTTTTCACCGCGCGCGACGTGGTGCGGCACCCGCTGGTGGCCAAGATCGTGCGCGCGTACGAGAAGGCGGAAGAAAGCGAAACCGGGATCGGGGACCGGGCACTCGGGACTCGGGAAAGGCACGGCGGCTCTTCGTGAACGAGCCAGATATGGTCGCCACCAAGCCTCCAAAATTGCGCGCGGACGATCTTCCGAGTCCCCCGTCCCCGGTCCCCGGTCCCCTCGTGCACGTGCAGTACGCCGCCGCGCGCCGGGGCGTCCCCGCAGCCGGAAGTTTCCGCCAATGGGTCACGGCGGCATTGGCCGGCGCGCGTCATCGCAAGCCGGCCGAATTGTCGATCCGCATCATCGGCGGCCACGAAGGCCGTGCGTTGAACCGGCGGTACCGCGGCAAGGACTACGCCACCAACGTGCTGTCGTTTCCTGTCGAATTGCCCCGCGGCGTCACCTCGCCGCTGCTGGGCGACCTCGTGATCTGTGCCGGGGTGGTCGCGCACGAAGCGCGCGAACAGCACAAGCTGCCGCGTGATCATTACGCGCACCTGGCCGTGCACGGCGTGTTGCACCTGCTCGGGTACGACCACCGGAACGAGCGCGACGCCGCAAGAATGGAATCGCTGGAGACGGGCATCATGGCGTCACTTGGCTTGGCCGACCCCTACCAGCCAACGTAGCCGGGATGGAACCGCGCCGGCGGTGGGAATCCGGGGCATCCGGGCTACCGATCGCTGACCCGCGTCTGGATGGAAAGCCTCGGTCATCCCCGTAGCCGGGATGGAACCGTGCCGGCG
>JBOHYV010000284.1:0-3957 GCA_050738135.1 Rhodanobacteraceae bacterium
GCTCGCGCGTGATGAACGGTTCATCGAAACGCGGCAACCCGTGCGGATCGGCGCGCGTCTGGATCGCCAGCAACGCGTCGAGCGCGTCGGCGTACAACGCGTCGGCGCTGGAAGCATCCAGTTCGGAAAGGTAGGACCGCGTGCCCAGGTCGGACAACAGCAGGAACCCTTGCGCGCGATCCTCGGCCATCACCTGGGGTGCATTGAGTCCGACCGCACGCAAGCGTGCGTCCACGTCGAGCCAGACGCCGAGATCGCCCGAACCCGCCGGCGCGTCCATCACGATGGCGGTCCCGCGTTCGCCGCGAACGCGCCAGTAACTGCGTGCACTGGCGTCCTCGGAGGCTGCCTCCATGGTCGCGCCGGGGTTGCCGCAGGCGTCACGCGCGAACGCAAGCCGTGCTGCGCTGCGGACTTCCCCATGGGTCATGGCTTCAATCCCGGACATCGTGCGGCAGTATAGAAGCCGGCGCGCATCGATCCCGATGGCACCACCTGGTTCAACTGGTTCCGGTATCCTTGCAGTGTGGCGACGCTACCCGGGTCGCCTTTTTTCATCGCGAATCCCGACATGAGCGTGACCCGCCTGCATACCCACTTGGATCGGCTCGAAGCCGAAGCCATCCGCATCCTGCGCGAGACCGCCGCCGAGTGCCGCAAGCCGGTATTGCTGTACTCGATCGGCAAGGATTCCTCGGTGCTGCTGCACCTGCTGCTGAAGGCCTTTTATCCGGCCAAGCCGCCGCTGCCGATCATGCACGTCGACACGACCTGGGAATTCCGCGAGATGATCCAGTTTCGCGATCGTATCGCGAAGACCACGGGCGTCGACCTGATCGTGTACATCAACGAAGAAGGCGTGCGTGCCGGAACGGACCCGCTCAGGGACGGCGCCGCCAAACACATCGACGTGATGAAGACGCAGGCACTCAGGCAGGCGCTGGCGAAGTACGGTTTCGATGCGGCCATCGGCGGCGCCCGCCGTGACGAGGAGGTTTCGCGCGCCAAGGAGCGCGTGTTCTCGCTGCGCGGCTCGGGCCAGCGCTGGGATCCGCGCAAGCAACGTCCCGAGCCGTGGGGGCTGTTCAACACGCGGCTGGGGCCCGGCGAAACCCTGCGGGTGTTCCCGATTTCCGACTGGACCGAACTCGATGTCTGGCTGTACATACGCCGCGAAAGCATCCGGGTGGTGCCGTTGTACTTCGCGTCGACGCGTCCGACCTTCGTGCGCAACGGCGCGCTGCTGATGCGCGACGATGATCGCGCGCCGCTGGAGCCGGGCGAAAAGCTGGTTCCGAAGATGGTGCGCTTCCGTACCCTCGGCGGCTGGCCGCTGACCGCGGCGATCGAATCCGACGCTGCCGACCCGGATGCGGTCATCGCCGAGATGCTGGACACGCGGCAATCCGAACGCGCGGGCCGTGTGATCGACCTCGATCCATCCGATTCCATGGAGCGCAAGAAGCGTGAAGGCTACTTCTGACGAAATCGGAAACGCGGCCGGGCTGGCCCCCGCGCAGGCGCGGCGCCTCGCGGCGCTGGAAACCCGCGACACCCTGCGCTTCGCGATGTGCGGCAGCGTGGACGACGGCAAGAGCACGCTGCTCGGACGCCTGCTGGCCGAAGCGGGGATGATCCCGGACGATCGCCTTGCGCAGATGGTCCGCGACAGCAAGGCCCACGGCACGCAAGGCGGCAAGCCCGATTATTCGCTGCTGCTGGACGGGCTCGAAGCCGAGCGCGAGCAACGCATCACCATCGACGTTGCATGGCGCTATTTCGGTACTGAAAAGCGCGCCTTCATCGTCGCCGATTGCCCCGGACATGCGCAGTACACCCGCAACATGGCTTCGGGCGCATCCAGCGCGGAGCTCGCCGTGGTGCTGGTGGACGCGCGCGCGGGCGTCATGACCCAGACCCGTCGCCACGTCGCGATCCTGGCGATGTTCGGATTGCGGCACGTGGTGTTTGCGGTCAACAAGCTTGACCTCATCGACTACAACCACGCGCGCTACCGCGCGGTGGAACAGGAGTGTGTCACGCTCGCACACGAACTCGGCATCGAACACGCGGATGCGATCCCGGTGTCGGCGATCAGCGCGGACAACCTCGTGACGCGTTCACCGAACACCCCGTGGTATGCCGGCAAGCCTTTGCTTGGATATCTCGAATCGGTACAGATCGAGCCGCTTGCGGATGCACCGTTTGCGCTGCCGGTGCAGTGGGTCAATCGGCCCGACCACGCGTTCCGCGGTTACGCGGGAATGATCGCCGGCGGGCGCATTGCACCCGGTGACGAAGTGGTGGTGGTGCCGTCGGGACAACACTCGCGGGTTGCGCGAGTGGTGGGTGGCGATGCGGATCTGGAAGTCGCCGAGGCCGGGCAGGCGGTCACCTTGACGCTGATCGACCAGATCGACGTGGCCCGCGGCGACGTGATCGCCGATCCGGTGCATCCCCCGGAAGTGGCCGCGCAGTTCGCCTGTCATCTTTTGTGGCTGGATGACGCCGCGCTGCTGCCGGGCCGGCGTTATTTGCTGAAGTCGGCGACCCACGTCACCGGCGCGCAGATCACCGAGATCAAGCACCGCATCGATCCGGATACCCAGGCGCAGCTTGCAGCGACCCGCCTCACGGCCAACGAGATCGGCTATTGCAACCTGTCGCTGGATGCGGACATCGCGTACCGGCCCTACAAGCAGGATCGTCGCCTCGGTGGCTTCATCCTGATCGACCGCGAATCCAATGCCACGGTCGGGTGCGGCACGCTGGATTTCGGGCTGCGCCGCGACCGCAACGTGCACTGGCAGCAACTAGACATCGACCGCGCGGCGCGCTCGAAGATCAAGGGTCAGACGCCGCGTTGCCTGTGGTTCACGGGTTTGTCCGGTGCCGGCAAGTCCACCATCGCCAACCTGGTCGAACGTCGGTTGCTCGCGGATGGCTTCCACACCATCCTGCTGGACGGCGACAACGTGCGCCACGGCCTCAATCGCGACCTCGGGTTCACCGATGCCGATCGCGTCGAGAACATCCGGCGGGTTGCCGAAGTGGCGAAACTGATGATGGACGCCGGCCTGATCGTGCTGGTGTCGTTCATCTCGCCGTTCCGGGCCGAGCGCCGGCTCGCGCGGGACTTGATTGGCGAGGCAGGATTCATGGAAGTGTTCGTGGACGCGCCACTGACGGTGTGCGAAGAGCGCGACGTCAAGGGTCTGTATGCAAGGGCGCGCGCGGGCAAGATCGCGAACTTTACCGGCATCAGCTCACCCTACGAAGCACCCGAGTCACCCGAAATCCATCTGCATTCGGACCAGGAACTGGCTGCCGATTCGGCGTCGCGGGTGGTAAACCTGATTGCGTCATGATTCTCCGGCGGCAATGGGTAGCCCGGATGCAGCGAAGCGCAGTGGGTAGCCCGGATGCAGCGAAGCGCAGTGGGTAGCCCGGATGCAGCGAAGCGCAATCCGGGAAGATCATGCGATGACGTTCCGGATTGCGATGCTTTGCACCTTCATCCGGGCTACGCGCCATGGTCGCGCACGCGAAAATGTCTGGCGTGCCGCGCGACCAACCCCAGCAATGGGTAGCCCGGAGGCAGCGAAGCGCAATCCGGGAAGGTCATGCGATGACGTTCCGGATTGCGATGCTTTGCACCTTCATCCGGGCTACGCGCCATGGTCGCGCACGCGAAAATGTCTGGCGTGCCGCGCGACCAGCCCCAGCAATGGGTAGCCCGGATGCAGCGAAGCGCAATCCGGGAAGATCATGCGATGACGTCCCGGATTGCGGTGCTTTGCACCTTCATCCGGGCTACGCGCCATGGTCGCCCACGCGAAAATGTCTGGCGCGCCGCGCGACCAGCCCCAGCGCGATCCGGTCGGGCAGCAAATCCATCAGCGCCTTGATGCCGCGATTGACGCGACCGGGAACGCACACCACGCGACCACGTTCGAC
>JBOHYV010000285.1:0-3952 GCA_050738135.1 Rhodanobacteraceae bacterium
TTCACGTCGCGACGCCAGCCGGGTGCAACGGCATCCAGCAGTTCCGCGTAGGCTGGACCGGTCGCATACGCGAAGGAACGCACGTAACTCGGATCCTTCTCGTGATGGGACCACTCGGATTTTCGTCACGACACGCTGGGGCGGTTGCGCAACACCATTGCCTTCGTGGCGCGCGCCACGTACGCGCCGCGTGTCCCGGCGGAGGCGGCGATCGAAAAGGTGCGCCGGATCCACTCCGTGGTGAAAGGCGTGGCCGCGGACGGTCGCGCCTACAGCGCCGAAGATCCGCATCTGCTCACTTGGGTACATTGTGCGGAAGCCTGGTGCTTCCTGCGCGCCTACGCAATGTATTGCAATGCCGGCGTCCCGCGCTTGATGCAGGATCGCTACCTTGAGGAGACGGCGCTGATTCCCGAGGCGCTGGGCGCACGCGATGTTCCGAAATCGGTCGATCGGCTTGATGCGTACTTTCGCGACGCACGCGCGGAACTCGCGTTCGATGCGCGCACGCAGGAGGTCCTGCGCGTCCTGCATGCCGTGCACCTGCCGCTGCCGCTTGCCGGGTTGAGTCGGGAACTGTTTTTTGGCGCGGGCGCCGCGGTGTTGCCGGACTGGGCACTCACGTTGGTGGGGCGCTCTCGTGTCGCACGGCTGCGCGATCGCGGCGCTGCGCGCTCGTTGCAGCTGATTGCACCCAGCATTCGCGATGCAATGGCCGAAGGCGGGCTGGCGTGGCGCGCTTGCACTCGCACGGGCGCCGATTACGAAACGTTGTTCCGCTGGTCGTGAGGCAAATCATGGCACGCGCCCCGGATCTTGCGGATGCGCGGCGGTCGCGGTATATCGTACGGATGCAGGCACTTCGCTGCGGGAGACGCGCATGGCACATGTCGAACTTGAAGCGAACCGCCTCAGCGTGCACATGGATCCGCTGGACGAGATCCTCGCGCTGCACGGCACGCTGCACATTCCCTACGCCAACATACGATCGGTCAACGCGGATCCCGTGCCGCCGGCATGGTCACGCGGATTCCGTTTCGGCACCAACGTGCCCGGCGTCAAGGTCGCCGGGACCTTCATCACCGGCGATGGCATGGTGTTCTACGATTTTCACGACCCGGCGCGTTGCCTGACCCTCGAACTCGCACACCAGCATTACAAGCGCGTGGTGGTGCAGGTGGACAAGGATCAGGATCCGGAAACGCTGGTCGCGAAAATCAATGCGCGCCTGACCGGGTAAGCTGATCCATGGCAGCCCGGCTTGTTCGCTCGGGCCGCCGGGGGTCAGCCCAGGGTGGTGCCGGGGCAGACGTTGGCGATCGTCGAGATGCCCAGCGCCCAGGTCTGCACCTGCATGCGCTCGATCGGACGCCCGTCGTAGGCGTTGACGAGCTGCCAATGGTCCGGGCCCAACCGTTGCAGGTCGACCCGGCATTCGGCGTAGTGCCTGAAAATTCCGTTGGTCAAGTAGCGGATCACCAGTGAGCCATCGCCGTCCCCGGACACAATCGTGCCGCGCAGGAAGATGGCCTTGACGCCCCGTCCTTGGCCCAGCACCACACCCTTGCTGGTTTCGATTTGCGCAAGCGGGTAGATCCGGTCCAGCCCGGGGGATGGTGTGCTGTTCGCGTTGGCGCTGGTTTCCATGTAAATGCCGCGGACGACATCGTCGGAATCGACCATCAGTTGCAGGCGACTGACAGTTGGATCGCGATCGTTGGTGACGATCGCAAGCGGCACAGCCGTGATGCCCACCGGGAGCGTCGTCACCGCGGCGGCAAAGGCGGTCGTGCCGATCAACAGGGTGAAGACGAAGATGGATGCGAGGCGGAGGAGTTTCATGAGGTCTGGTTCTCGCCAAGGGAAGGGAAAGAATCCGGGCATCCCTGCGAATCAAAGCGTGACCTGCGTCAGCTCCTGCACATCCATTGCGGGCGTGGGTTTCATGCAAAATCGATGCCCCGCGCGTCGATGAAGTCGCGTAATGTGCGGTGCGTCTCACGCACCCGCAAGCAGGACAACGGCCCCGATCTTGCGAGGCTGCATGCTGAAATCGAGAACGAAGTTCCGCGCCCGACGGGGCACGGCGTGGAGCATGACGGATGCGTGGCACCGGACAAGCGGGTGCGATGATGGTGGCAACAGCAAAGGCGCAAGATGTGTCGGGGCGCTGGCTCGCGCTGCATACCACCGTGCGCGCGGCATTTTACGGGATGATCGTCCAGTCCGCAATCGCTTGCCGGCGGCACCCGGCAACGCATGTCAATCCAGGTCAAGCGCTGCGGTCAGATCGCCCGGGACGAAGCCGTTGTGTCGGTGCATGGCCCGATCGCGCAGCACGATGCCGGGTAGCGGCGCCAAGCCGAAGCGCCGGTTGAGGAAGCGCTGGATCGAGCCGGTGTCGTGCACGGCGTGCTCGACGTGGCCCTTTTTCGCGTGCGCTGAAATCACCAGCGCAGGGATGCGCGTGCCGGGACCCCAGCGGTCGGCTTTCGGCGGTGCCACGTGGTCCCACCAGCCGCCGTTTTCATCCACGGTGACGACGACCATGGTGTCCTTCCAGAGCGGGCTGGCCTTGAGCGCGTTGATGACCGCGGCGATGTGCTCGTCGCCGGCGGCAACGTCGGAATAGCCCGCATGCATGTTGAGGTTGCCCTGCGGCTTGTAGAAGCTGACCGCGGGCAGGCGACCCGCCTCGATGTCGGCAATGAAGTGGTTGGTGGACGCGGCGCTGCCGGTACCGCCGTCGCGCAGGTGCTGTTTGCGCGCCTCGCTTCCGGGCGCGAACTGGCGGAAATAGTTGAGTGGCTGATGATGAGCCTGGAAGTCGGGGCTTTTGGGGAAGGCGGCGCTGATGCCATGGTTGCCCTTGCCGTCCAGCGCCATCTGCCAGGCGCCGCCATACCAGGCCCAGTCGACGCCCTTGGCCGACAAGGTGTCGCCAATGGTGGGATAGTTCTGCGGCGGCAGGATGTAGCCTCTGGACAGATCCGCCAGCAGTGGGTTGTCCGGGTCGGTATTGAAGCTCGGCGCGTAGGGCGGGCCGAACGTATTGACCGCATGGAAATCCGGAGTCAGTGCCGGATGGGAGGCGAACTTCGGTACGCCATCCATGGCGCTGGCGGGCGAGTCGGCCGTCAGCCTGAGCCTGTGGCCGGTGGGGCCGTCGTCCAGTATGGCGATCCTGTGTCGCGCGGGACTGCGGTCGGCGTCGGGATAGATGGGCGGCTGCGCAGCCACCAGATACTGGTGATTGAGGAACGAGCCGCCGAAGGCGCCCATGAAGAAGTTGTCCAGCAGCGTGTATTCGCGCGCCAGGCGCCACAACCTGAAGTTGGACGCGTCGGTGGCGTAGCGGCCCATCGGCAAGGCGCCGTGGCTGCCCCAGGCAGCGAAGCCGTCGTTCCTGCCACCGTTGATCTGCATCTGGTTGCGGTAGAACACGTGCAGGGGACTGCTGGTGACCAGCGCCTGCGGCAAGGGTTGGCCGTCCCGCGTGCGCAGTTGCCATGGCGCGTTGGCGAGGCCCGCGATGGCGTCTTCGCCGATCTGCCAGGTCTTGCCATCGAGGGTTTGCTCGTGCGGTACAAGACCGTGCCAGATCGGCGGCAGGATTTTCAGGATGCTGCCGTCGCGGTCACGCTGCAGGAAACGTTGCGGGGACAATGCCGAAAGCGGCTGCTCGAGCCCCGGAAAATCCGCGAACAAATTGTTGAAGCTGCGATTTTCGCAAAAGATCACCACCACGTGGCGGATGCGCTCGCGCAAAGCGGCATCCAGCGCGGTATTGGGCGCGGAGGCTGTTGATGCGGCAGTTCCCGAGGCTGCCGAGCCGGGCGGTGCATGGCAACCGGCGGCCAACGCGGCGCCGACGATGGCCATGGTTCCCAGCACGCGCCGGCGTGCGGGATTGTCGGGCGCGTCCTGCTCGGACTCGGGGGGCTGGGGTGGC
>JBOHYV010000286.1:0-3940 GCA_050738135.1 Rhodanobacteraceae bacterium
GCTTTCAGGTGATCTGCACGACAAGTTCTTCCCACGCGTCGAGCGGGAATTCCGGCGCACCCATGACGCGATCCTGCGGATCAAGGGTAATGACGAACTGCTCGCCGATGATCCGCGCCTGGCGCAATCCATCCGCTTGCGCAATCCCTACATTGACCCCATGAGTCTGCTGCAGGTCGACCTGCTCGAACGCTGGCGCGCCGGCGGCAGCAGGGACGAAGCACTTTTTCGCAGCCTCGTCGCATGCGTCAACGGCGTCGCGCGCGGGCTGCAGAACACCGGCTGACGCCTTTGCGCTCCGCTGATTGCATACGGAAGTCGTTGGCGGGCAGTGCCCGCCCTACCGCGATCGGGTAGGGCGGACACCGTTCGCCGCGCCCTATCGCAGCGCGGGGAGGGGTCGCGACTGCCCGCAGTTCGAGTAGGCGGACACCGTCCGCCGCAGACTTGCACGGCTATTTGATGCCCGCAGCCTTGCGCAGTTCGTCGGCGCGGTCGATACTTTCCCACGAGAACGCGGTCGCGCTTTCGGACTTCTTCACCAGCTTGCCGCCGTCGCGTTCTTCCCACTTGTACGTAATCTGCACAGGTTTGCGGCCGAAGTGGCCATAGGCGGCGGTGGTCTGGTAAATCGGATGGATCAGGTCCAGCATCTTGATGATGCCGTACGGACGCAGATCGAAGTGCTTGCGCACCAGTTTCTCGATCTTGTCGTCGGAAATCTTGCCCGTGCCGAACGTGGTCACTGAAATCGACGTGGGTTCGGCCACGCCGATCGCGTAGGAAATCTGCACCTCGCACCTGTCGGCGATGCCGGCCGCGACGATGTTCTTGGCCACGTAGCGCGCGGCGTAACTCGCCGAACGATCGACCTTGGACGGGTCCTTGCCCGAGAACGCGCCGCCGCCGTGACGGGCCATGCCGCCGTAGGTGTCGACGATGATCTTGCGGCCGGTGAGCCCGCAATCACCCACCGGCCCCCCGATCACGAACTTGCCGGTCGGGTTGATGTGCACCTTGTTCTTCGGCAGCGCGGCCAGCCACTTTTTTGGCAGCACGGGTTTGAGGATGTGTTCGCGCACGCCCTCCACCAAGTCGGCGTATTTCACTTCGGGATCGTGCTGGGTGGAAAGCACCACGGCGTCGAGGGCGGCGACCGTGTTGTCTTCGTTGTACAGCAGCGTCACCTGGGACTTGGCATCCGGGCGCAGCCATTTGAGCTTGCCGGCCTTGCGCAGCTTCGCCTGCTGTTCCACCAGCCGGTGCGAGTAATGGATCGGCGCGGGCATGAATTCCGGCGTTTCGTTGCAGGCGTAGCCGAACATCAGGCCCTGGTCGCCGGCGCCCTGCGATTCGGGCTTCTTGCGGCTGACACCCTGGTTGATGTCCGGCGACTGTTTGCCGATCAGGTTCAGCACGCCGCAGGTGGCACCGTCGAAGCCAACGGTCGAAGAGTCGTAGCCGATGTCGAGGATCACCTTGCGCGCCAGCGCCTCGATGTCCACCCATGCGTCGGTGGTGACTTCGCCCGATACGATCGCGACACCGGTCTTGACCATGGTCTCGCACGCCACGTGGGCGCGCTTGTCTTGGGCCAGGATTGCATCCAGCACGGCGTCGGAAATCCGGTCGGCAACCTTGTCCGGGTGGCCTTCGGACACCGATTCGGAAGTGAACAGGTAGCGGCTCATCGTGGTGCATATCCTTTGATGCGGATGGAAGGATGAAGCAAGCTGTCGATCATACAGTGACTCGAGTTCCGCTGCATCGTCCGGAGGGGGTCGGTTCAGAGGGGTTGCATGCCGCGCCGGCGGCACAGAGGATTTGCCTGACAAGTCTCTCACGCCGCGTCGCGATCCCCGGCCTCGGTCACTGCGGAGTAATCTGACGTGGGTCTCACGGTTCCGCCGGGAGAAATCGCGACATGCGTTCGAGTTCCGGGTTATTCGCTGCGTTCTTTGCAGTGGTCATGGTTGCCACGCCGGTTGGGGGCTTCGCCGCTGGCCTCGGCTGCAACCAGGCGCGAGATGTCGTCGAGAGGGCAATTTGCGCCAGCCCGAAGCTGTCCGCGCTGGATGCCAGATTGTCGGTGGTGTACGCAGCACTTCTGGCGCTGGATCCCACGCAGGCGGCCGCGGTGAAGCGCGACGAAGCCAACTGGCTGGGTGAGCGGGATGGCGAGGCGGCGCAAGAACGTTCGGGGGGCGGGAACTGGCAGTTGATCCGGATGTATCAGCAACGCATCGCGTTTCTGCAGGCGGTCGATCGCGAACATGCCGAGGGTGCGGCCCGAATGGAGCCTGTTGAGCGCGCGCTACTCACGGCACTGCGGGAACAAGGCGACTCTCCATTTTATGAACCGAAGTCGGATGGCCCGGTCGATTTGCTCAAGTCGTTGCAGTCGTCGGGAATTACGGATTTGGTGAGCTTGCCGTTGCGACGGAGTGTTCCCAATGCAAGAAGCGCGATGGCATTGCTGCCGGCTCCGGCGACCCCGACATTCCGCAACCTTGTCGAGCAGCCCTCCGAATATCCCGTAAGGACCATCGTGTACTTCCCTTGCGCAGGATTCGGTGGCATTTTGAGCTTCCAAGGAACCGCGTCGTGCAGGGTCTGGTTGCTGTTCGAGAAGAAACGTGGATTGACCCGGGGGGTTCCGGTTCCTTCAGAATTGGGCAAATGCCAGCAAGAGAACAAGACCAGCCACTTGGCCACGATCGGCGGTGTTCCCGTGGCGATCGGCCAGACCACTTCCACGTTCCGTCGGGTTGAGCTGCAGTGGCGGCGCTGGGAGGACGGGAAATGGGCGGCGCCGGTGCGTTTGGCCATCCGGTTCAACGATGTCTTGCGCGCCGGACGGGCGAGTTGTGCGCCGACGGGAGATTGCACGGCGGTGAGTAATGAGGCGATGCGTGCCGCGCGTCTTTACGACCGGAAGCCGCAGTCGTCTATCCTGATGAGCCTGGATCAACTGTCGCCGGCCGAGCGGGCGCAGTTCCGGAAGATGAAGACACTGGCACGGAGCATCCATAGCACCTTCACCCACATCAGTACTGTCGATTCGGTGCCCTACAACTACAATCCCGTCGGTGATTTCGGTGATGAGTTCGGCGCCAGCACCGGGGGGTATTTCCCCGCGCGCATCGAAGGCAAACTTGTGCTTGGGAGGATCGGGCATCGTTATTCGGGTACGGCAATCTACCCCGATACAGTCGACCAAGCGGTGTGGCTCGTCGGATTCTGGCGTTGGGGTGGAAGCCGGCTGGTTCCAGTGGGGGGTCTCGTCGTACATCGGTTCGACGAGGGCGCGCTTGCGGCGCGGCTGAAGCCGCATCCGGACCGTCTTTTAGTGAATTGACACGCCACAACCTGGCTGTTTCGCACGCACGCCGTCACGCTGCGGCGGCAAACTCGCCCGGCTCGCCGACGGCCAGCGCGTCGAAATAATCGCGCGTCAGGCGCAGTTGTTCGCGTGTGCTCTCCGCGGCATTCACGACGGCGCGGAAGCCCGCGTTCTCGGGCCGGTCCTTGGCATACCAGCCGAGGTGCTTGCGGGCGATCCGCACACCCATCGCCTCGCCGTAGAAGGCGTACAAATCCTGGAGGTGCCCGAGCAGGATGTCGCGGACTTCGCGCACGCCCGGCTCCGGCAGCGTGTCGCCGGTGGCGAGGTGATGCGCGACCTCGCGGAAAATCCACGGCCGGCCCTGTGCACCCCGGCCGATCATCAGCGCGTCGGCGTGCGTGTAGTCGAGCACCTCACGCGCCTTGGCGGGTGAATCGATGTCGCCGTTGGCGAACACCGGGATCGACACGCTCGCCTTCACCGCGGCGATGGTGTCGTACTCGGCGAAGCCCTCGTATTTCTGCGAACGGGTGCGCCCGTGCACGGCCAGTGCGGCGATGCCGGAAGCCTCGGCGATGTGCGCGATCGCGAGCG
>JBOHYV010000287.1:0-3940 GCA_050738135.1 Rhodanobacteraceae bacterium
ATGCACAACTGCTTGAGGGACGTTTTGAGGTTCGGCTTGGCTGCAGCGTGACGTATTCGTCCACCTGCCCGGCGTCCGCCGCATTGTCGCGGCAGCTCAACCAGCAGCGCTTCGACGCAGACTTCGCCGACGCGGTACCGTCGCAGCGCGCGGTACGCGAATGGCTGGTTTCCGAGCGCGGCATGGCCGCAACGCCGCATGCGCAGCGCAGCACCGCGCAGGTCGAGGTTCTGCTTGCGCAGGGGTTCGATTTGCCCGTCGCCGAATTGATCGACACGGTGGAGGTGGCGCTGGGGACACCGGTGCAGGCCGCGGTCAAGCGCGAGGACGAACAGGCCTTCGCAAAATTGAATGCGGAAAACCTGATGTTCTGCGAGGACGCCGTGCGCCGCATCCGCAGCGCACTGGATGCCGACAAACGGATTGCCGGCTATCACGTCCGCGCTGCCCACCACGAAAGCCTGCATCCCCACGATGCGGTGGCCGAGGTGAGCAAGGGATTTGCGTCGACGCGCGGCCCTGAAACCGAGTGACATTCGCCTTGCTTCCTTCTTGCACGGGGAGGGAATGGAGAAGGGTGGCCTTCTTTGCGCGTTGCAGGGCAGTGTCTGATGCGGCATCCCGCCGCTGCGCGGCGACTCTCTCCGGTGAGAGGGGGCGTCACGAGCGGCCGAATGCGAGCCGCATGCCCGGTGGCGCATCCAGTGATTCGCCGGCACGCGCCACCAGGTTCCCGTTGACGAAGGTTGCCGCGACACTGGCGCGGAAGGTATCGCCTTCGAATGGCGACCAACCGCATTTCGACAGGATCCGATTCTTGCGCACCGTTTGCGGGGCGTGGGGATCGACCAACACCAGGTCGGCAAAATAGCCTTCGCGCAGGTAACCGCGATCCTCGATCGCGAACAGTGTGGCAGGCGCGTGTGCGTAGGCTTCGACCAGCCGTTCAAGCGGGAAGTGGCCGTCGAACACGCATTCGAGTGCCGATTGCAGCGCAAACTGGATCAGTGGAATGCCGGATGGGCAGCGCGTGTACGGATTGGCTTTTTCCGATGCGAGGTGCGGCGCGTGGTCGGTGGCAAGAATGTCGATGCGGGTTTCGGCCAGTGCGCGGATCAGGGCTTCCCGATCGGCGGCCGCCTTGATCGCGGGGTTGCATTTGATCCTGCCGCCCAGGGTCGCGTAATCGGCGTCGCTGTAACGCAGGAAGTGCACGCAGGTTTCCGTGGTGATCCGTTTGTCGGCTATCGGTCCCGGTTCGAACAGCGCAAGTTCGTCGGCGGTCGAAATGTGCAATACGTGCAGGCGGGTTCCGTGGCGACGCGCGGTTTCCACCGCCCAGCGGGTCGATTCGAAGCACGCCTCGCGCGAGCGGATTCGGGGGTGCAGGGCGATCGGTATGTCATCGCCGTATTCGGCTTCGGCGCGATCGAGGTTGGCGTGGATGATGTGGCTGTCCTCGGCGTGCACCAGCACGGTGACGGGCGAATCGCGGAAAACGTCCTGCAGCGTCGCGGGATCGCTGACACAGAGGTTGCCGGTGGATTCGCACAGGAACACCTTCACGCCGGGCACCCGGCGCGGGTCGAGCGCGCGGATCGCGTCGAGATTGCCGTTGCTCGCGCCGAAGTAGAACGCGTAGTTGGCGAGCGAGGCGCGCGACGCGATCGCGTATTTGTCTTCCAGCAACCCGTGGCTCAGCGTCGCCGGCCGGGTGTTGGGCATGTCGATGAAGCTGGTAACGCCGCCCGCGACGGCGGCGCGCGATTCGGAGGCGATGTCGGCTTTCGCCGTGTAGCCGGGCTCGCGGAAGTGCACGTGGTCATCGATCATCCCCGGCAACAGCCACAAGCCGGAAGCATCGAATACCTGTTCGCCCGCGCGTGCGGTCAAGCCTTCGCCGATTTCGTCGATGCGCTGGCCGTGGATGCGCAGGTCGGCGCGGAAGCGGCGACCTTCAGTGACGAGTTCGGCGGTCCGGATCAGCCAATCGGCCATTTTTTCTCCTTCCGCGGGGTTGCGGGCCGCGGTCGTGCAACGTTGAACGGGATCAGGCCCCTTGGGTCGGGGGCTGTCGATCCCGCATTGCGACGGATCGACAGGGTTGTGGAAGCGCGGGCCTTGCGGTCACCGGCAAGGTTTTCACGTCATTTGGAGCTTTCCTCGTGGCCGCGGCATCGCCGCAGCGTGAAATGATCGGGCACGGGGTCCATTCCTCCTTCGCACAGCGGCTGGCAACGCAGGATACGCCATGCGGCGAGCGCGCTGCCACGCCACGGTCCGAAGCGTGCGATCGCAATACGCGCGTAAGTCGAGCAGCTCGGGTAGAACCGGCAGCGCGCGCCGAGCAGCGGGCTCAACGTATGCTTGTACACGGCGATGAGGAAAAGCAGAACGCGGGTCAAGGGCGAGTGGCCATGCTGCGAATGTCGGGTCCACGGGGCAGGCAAGGAACTGGTTGCCCGGCCGGAAAGACTACGCTATAACACGCGGTCGCACCTCCACAACATCGAGTGCCCAGGACATGGCAAAAGCAAAGCACGTCGCGCCCAGGCGGGGTGGCAAGAAGGTGAAGCCCGCGCCCAGAGCGTCGCAGGCCAGACCCGCGAAGAAGGCTGGGAGGCCGGTGCGCAAGCCCGCGGTCAAAGCCGCGCGCAAGCCGGCGACGAAAGTCACCGGCGCCGCCAGGGCGAAGAAGCATGCGGGCGCCGCGGTCAAAGCCGGGAAGAAGCAGGTACGGACCCCCGCCAAATCCACCAACAAGAAAGCCCCGGGCAGAAAGGCTGTCAGCAAGAAGACTGCCGGGATTCCCATCAGCAACAAGAAGACCAGCAAGATTCCCACCGTGAAGAAAGCCACTCCCCCCAAGTCCACAAGGAAGTCCCCCGCGCCGCGCAAATCCGCGACGAAGGGCCACGATCATGCCACGGCCGGTCATTCCGGGCACGTTGCGTCGCATCCCGCGCATCAGCCGCCACGCAAGCAACACGCCAGGCCGACCGGAGGCGTCGCGGCACGCCTGAACGTTGCCGCTGTCGCCGAACAGACCGTCACCCGTGAAGACGGTCGCTATGCGTTGCCGGCTACCGTCAACATCGAGCTGCCCAAGGGTTACCACCCCTCACTCAAAGAGGAGTACATGAACCCGAAACAGCTGGCCTACTTTCGCCAGAAGCTGAAGGACTGGCGCGATCAGCTGGTCGAGGAATCGCGTCAGACCATGGAAAACCTGCGTGAGGAAGTACGCGATGTCGGCGACGATGCCGAACGTGCCACCCGCGAAACCGAAAATTCGCTGGAATTGCGCACGCGCGATCGTTATCGCAAGCTGATTTCCAAGATCGAAAAGGCCCTGCGCAAGATCGAGGAAGGACGTTACGGCTTTTGCGAAGAGACCGATGAGGAAATCGGGCTTGAGCGCCTGGAAGCTCGTCCGATCGCGACCCTCTCGCTGGATGCACAGGAGCGCCGCGAACATCTGCAGAAACAGATGGGCGACTGACGATGGTGTTTCCCTCTCCCGTTGGGAGAGGGTGGCCGAAGGCCCGGTGAGGGTTCGCCCCTTCGCGCGATGTCACAGCGACATCCATGTCTTTTTCGGCGCCGTCCCACGGTGCGGGCCACTAATTCGACATCCATGTCTTGATTCCGCGCCGTCCGACGGCGCGGGTTACTTTCCTTACGGGGAAAGTAACCAAAGCCAGGCGCCCGCACGACGGTTTCGGCAACATCGCGTTGCCTCAACTTCCCTGCGCTTCTCGCGTCAAGCGGGCCGGCGCGAACTCGCACTTCCCTGTGCTCGAACATGCGCGCCTTGCTCCCGCTTGGCGCTGCGATGCTCGGCGTCGTGCAAGGGCGCGAAGAGATGCTCCACTTCGTTGCCGGTCATCCATGACCTGTGATTCCGCAATCCAGATCGGCAAGCGGCAAGGGCAAGCCG
>JBOHYV010000288.1:0-3940 GCA_050738135.1 Rhodanobacteraceae bacterium
GCAACGTGCTGGGTCTGACCGCACCGGCACCAACCGGCGTCATCGTCGCCAACCCTCCTTATGGCGTGCGCGTCGGCGAACCGGAAAAACTCGCCGCGTTCTACCCGAAACTGGGCGACGCGCTGAAACGCAATTTCGCCGGCTGGCGCGCCTGCCTGCTCAGCGCTGATCCACAGTTGCCGAAACTCATCCGGCTCAAGGCGGCGCGCCGCACGCCGCTCTATAACGGAGCGCTCGAATGCCGGTTATTCGAGTACCGGCTGGTTGCCGGCAGCATGCGCGACCGGCCCGCTGTTTCGCGCAACACCTAGACGGCGCCTGGCCGCGCCGGTGTGCTTCAAGCGTCAGCGCGCAAGCCCCTGCAGCATGTTCAGCGCGTGATTGAAATTGGAATGATCGGTCAGACTGGTCAGCGACTTGAGCTGAATCTGCAGATGCGCGACGTTCTGGATTTGCTGCAGGCTACCGGTGGTCTGAACCAGTTGCACCAGCCCGGAACCCGCCGCCAGCGAACCGACATTCATCGAGCCGCCCTGGATCTGCTGGATCACCTGTCCCTGGTTAGGCACGGTGATGCTCACGCCGACACCATTGGCGCCGAGATTGGCCGTCACGGTGGCGCCCGAGCGGGTCAGACTGTGCGCACCCTGTGCACCGGTCCCGCCAGCCGGTAGATCAATATTGTCGGTTGTCACCGAGATGCTGGTGTTGTTGGTGATACTGTTGGAATCGCCCGCTACCTGGATGCCTTGCGCCACGCCGCTCACGTTGCGGATGCCACCGCCCGCCTCGACGTGACCGGCGGTGTTCTGCGACGGCAGACCGGCAGCCGCACTCTGCGTAATGTTGAGGTTGGGCTGAAAGCTGACGACCGGCTGATTGTGCGTGAGCTCGACGCCCATCGTCGCGCCCGCGGTAAGCGTCTGCCCCAGCGGCGTGATCCACTGCGAAACCATGCTGATGCCGAAGCTGACGATCTGACCCTGCGCAATGAAGCGCCCGCGTATATGCGACAGCGCGCCGTCGGGAATTTCCTGAGCATGGGCGAAGACCGCGAGCTCCGGCATGCCGGTTTCAATTGCGAATACCTGTGGCGCGCTGCCCGCCGTGATACCGAACACAAGCGCTGCAGCACAGACCAGCCGACTTTTTTTTAACTGTTTGGCTCGTGCCATGTGTTTCTCCTTGAAGCGTGATTTGCGCGATGTTCTGACCGTTCAGAACAGGTCGGCGCGAGTAAATCCGAAATCGATCAGTTGCGCATGCGTGATAGTGTGATGACCCGCCAGGTGCCGCGCCGTGAAGGGTTCCGGCGGATTGACCAGGACCGTATCGCGAATGAATCCCTTGCCGACGACGGCGAACACGATATGGTTCCAGCTCTCCAGAAAGTCCTCGCGCGCCATCACGCGGTTGCCGAGCGCCGGATCGCCGACGTAGACACGATCACCGTCCACTTTCTTGAGTACGACAAAATGCTTGTAGCCCTTGATGTCGAGCAGCACGATCACCGGAATCTTGATCTGATCGAGAACGGCCGCCTCGACCTTGTAGCCGCGGCCGCGCAAGCCCAGTGTCTCGACGTAATTCTTCAGATCCAGCAGCGAAAACCCTTCTCTCTGCACAACTGTCGGGTCGCTGACCTTGAACATGCCGTTGACGACTTGGGCTTCGGTAACGTCGCGCCCGTACGCGTATTTGAGAATGGTCGCAAGCGACGCCGCGCCACACGAGAAATCGGTGTGCTGCGGCACCATGTCGACGTAGCGCATCGCGCGCATGCTGGTGACGTGGACCTGCAGCGCCGGGCCGGATCGGGACAGGATATTGCCGATCTGGAGCGGGCCGGCCTGCGCGCCGCCCGTGAGCAGCGTCAGAGATGAAAACAGTAAAAGAGCGCAGACAAAATTCCTTGGTTCATGGTTGCGGAACATGAGCGTTGCGCCTCCCAACAGAAAACGATAATGCAAACAGCAGAAACCCCGGCCGGGATTGCTCCCCGCCGGGTCAATCAGGCTACGGTTTACCGCAACGTTTCACCGCCACCGCCGCCACCGCCTGCACCCGAATTGAGGGCTGCCGACACCGCGAGGATGTTGGATTGCAGGTTGTTGCTGCCCGCCGCCACGTTGGCACCGATGTTGCCCATCGCACCACGCAGCGCGTTGCCGGAGAGGCTGGCGTTGTTGGCGGTCGCGACGTAGGTCGTAACGATGACAGGCATATTGCCGCTCACCACACCGCTGAGGAACATGTCGCCCTGCTCGTTGAACGACAGCGCGCCGCCGTTGCTCTTGTCGTTGTTCGGGTTGCCGTTACCATCCAGACCGGAAGACTGCGGCCGATCATTTGCGTTCTGCACCTGATCGTCCAGGTCGAGGTGGCCCGTGCTGTTGCCGCTGGGATGGTCGAGAGCGCCGCTCCACGAGTCAAGATACTGGTTGCCGTCCTGGTCGGAGACGCCGGCATACTGGCCTCTCATGCTGACCTGCAGATTGACGGGCATGGACTGCGTCGTCGTCACCGCGAGCGGCGCGTTGACCGTGACGTTGCCCGAAGCATCCTGGCTCTGGTTGATCGTCGACACCGCAAAATTGGAGTCCGCAGCAGCGGCCGCCAGCACGTTCTTCTGCACGTTGCTGTTGCCGGCAGCCACGTTGGCGCCGATGTTGCCCTGGGCGTTCTGCAACACGTTGCCGGACAGGCTGGCATTGTTGACCGACCCCAGATTCGTGGTCAGGTTTCTGTTGGCGCCCTGGCTCATGAAGACCTGCGCACTCGCCGCACCGAATACCTGGCTGGCATCGGTCGCCGCGAGGGCTGCTTCATTCGACTGAGCGTTGTTGTCACCCGCCGCAATGTTCAGGCCGATATTGCCTTGGGAACCCGCCAGTGCATCGCCACTACCCGATGCATTATTGGTGTGGCCTGTGTTGGCCCCGATGTTGTCGTGCGAGGCCTGCGTGTTGTTGACGATTGCCTCGGCATCGCTGCCGACCTTGATTCGGCCATCGACCTTGACTTCGCCGTCGATCTTCACACTCTTGTTGATCTTGACGGACGTCTGGAAGCTGGCGCCGGGATCCTGCTGTTCATGTTGCTGGTCCCCGCCGTTCCATCCGCCTCCCGGTCCGCCGCGGTCGGCCAATGCGGCTGTCGTGGACAGCGCAAACGCCGCGGCCACGGCCAACGCGAGCGGGGTAGCTTTGAATTGCGTTTTCATATTAGACTCCTGACTAAGTTGCTGGTTAACTACTGGTTGACTACGGCTTTGCACCCGTTTCGACCCGAAGCGCAAAGTTGTTGGCCGTGGCATTGCCCGACCCTGCCGACTGGTTGACCTGAACGAGTCCTCGCGCGCCTTCAAAGGCGGTATCCGAAATCGATACGCCTTGCTGGCGCGTTTTGTTGCCCGCTCCGGCCAACGCCGGTCCTGCATTGGAAATCGTGGTGGCCAGCATGCTGTCCGCCACGACCTCCACTCCATTGCCCAATCCCAGCGCCGCGGTGTTTGCCTGCGCATTCGCGATGCCGCTGGCCTGGTTGATTGAAATCAGTCCGTTGGCATTCGCGAAAGCGCCGTTGCCGATAATGGCGGTGGCGACGCCCGGCGCACCTGCCCGGTTGGCGGCGGTGCTTTGTACCACGCCCACCCGCGCCGAACCCGCTCCGACACTTGCTGCCAGCGCCGCTGCATTGGTCTGGACGTTGGAATCCCCGGCCGCCATGTTGACGGCGGCCCTGCCGCGCACGTCGGAAAGCGCGTTCGAACCGATTACGCTCTGCGTCACGTACGCCGGAACCTGCGGCCCCGGATCGCCTGCATGCGCGATAGTTGCGCCGAAGCCGATTGCAGCCGCAAGCAGAATGGCGGGCAGTGTGCGTGGAGTGCGTTTCATGTTCGCGTCCATTGCTATCTACCGATAAATCCCATGCCCTT
>JBOHYV010000289.1:0-3929 GCA_050738135.1 Rhodanobacteraceae bacterium
GCCCAAGCTCGCGATCCACGGCAACAACCAGGGCATCACCGGCATGGAGGCGCTGCTCCGCTGGCACAGCCGCGAGCTCGGCGAAGTCCCGCCCAGCGTCTTCATCCCGCTGGCCGAGGAAACCGGGCAGATCCACGACATCAGCGCTTACGTGTTCGCGACGGCCTGTGCCGACCTGCGCCGTTTCCGCGAAGGCGGTCACCGCAATCTCACGATGGCCATCAACCTGTCGGCGGCGCAACTCAACCGGCCCGATCTCACCCTGCACATCTGCGACATGCTGGCCGAGCACGATGTCGCGCCCAACCAGGTGGAACTGGAATTGACCGAAAGCATGGTCATGGCCAACGCCGAACTGTCGGTGCGCCTGCTCGGCGAACTGAAATCCATCGGCGCACGCCTTGCCATCGACGATTTCGGCACGGGCTATTCCTCGCTCGCCTATCTCAAGCGGTTGCCCATCGACACGCTCAAGATCGACCAGGAGTTCGTCGGCGACGTCACCACCGATCCGGACGACGCCGCGATCACGTCCACCATCATTACCATGGCGCACTCGCTGCAACTCAAGGTGGTGGCGGAGGGCGTTGAAACCGCCGAGCAGTTGGCCTTCCTGCGTGCGCACAACTGCGACGAGATCCAGGGTTACTGGCTCTCGCGCCCGCTGACCGCCGAAGCTTGCCTCGAATTCCTCGACCGCCGCGCCGCAACCAGCTTCGACCTCGCGTGACGGGACATGCCACGCATCGCCTTTTGCCTTATAGTCGACCGCCATGGATACCCGACACTTCGAAGAAGAGCTTGCTGGGCTGTCGCGTGCGCTTGATGCAGCCCTCGAACGCATGGGCCGATTGGCCGAGGAAAACGCGAGCCTCCGCCGCGGGCGCGACCAGATGGCGGGCGAACGTGCGGCGCTGATAGCGCGCAACGAACAGGCGCGCACTCGTGTCGAAGCCATGATCGAGCGGCTCAAATCCCTCGAGGCCGCAGGATGAGCGACGAATCCGTCACTGTCACCGTCAAGCTGCTCGACCGTGAATTCCTGGTCGGGTGCAAGCCGAGCGAACGCGAGGGGCTGCTGTCGGCAGTGGAACACCTTAGCCACAAGATGCGCGAAATCCGGCACGCCTCGCGCAGCCCGGGTTACGACCGCATCGCGGTGCTGGCGGCGCTCGACATTACGCATGAGCTGCTGATGCTGCGGCGCAGCCAGAGCGCCTTGTCCGACAGTGCAGGTGAGCACATAGCGATGCTGCGGCGCAAGCTTGAAGACGCCCTCGCAGCACCCCTAGAATGACGGTTGCTGGCGTCCCCTGCGGTGAACGACAGCGCGCCCCCAGCAATGTGCCTTGTTCCTAATGTACGACCTGGGGCCGGCGGTTACCGGGTCCTTGTGCAAGTCCGCCGCGTGCGGAAAGCCTGAAAATCCGGCCAGCCTGCCCACTTGATCCTCGGGATCAGGGTCGCTCGGCGCGCATCGTCACTGCGGAGGGCGCTAGTTCTTGTGCGTTCGTCCATGAACGCTGCTCTTCGTGGAGTCACCCAGTCAGCGAAAGCGTTCCAAGTCATGAAGTCCAGAACGTCCATCCATGGGCTGACTTTTCACAATAGCCGCTTCGCACGAAACAACAGGTAGCCCGGATGAAGCAAAGCGCAATCCGGGGAGGCGACCGGCAAATGGCACACATCGCATGAATGACGGTCGCGCCCTGCTGCGTGCGCGCATGGCGGTGCGGCGCAACGAACTCGATGCGAAACAACGTATCGCGGCTGCGGTGGGCGTGCTGCACAGCCTCGAGAACCTGCCTGAATTCATGACCGATGCCAACGTGGCGGGTTACTGGGCGGTGCGCGGCGAGCTGCCGCTGAACCTTGCGGTCGCATCGCTGGCGCGGCGCGAGCAGCGCTACTTCCTGCCGATGCTGGGTGCAACACGGCAGTTGCACTTCGCCGAATATTCGACCGGCACCCCGGTCACGCACAATCGTTTCGGCATTCCCGAACCCGCTACCCCGGCGGAGCAGCGACTGATGCCTCAAGACATGGACGTGATTCTGCTGCCATTGCTGGCATTCGACCGGCAGGGCCATCGTCTGGGCACCGGCGGCGGATGGTACGACACCAGCCTTGCCTTCCTGCGCGAAGCGCCGCGACCCGCTGCACCGCTGCTGGTTGGCATCGGCTACGCCTTCCAGGAAGTGGAATCGATTCCCGCGGAACCGTGGGATGTCGATCTAGACTACATCGCCACGGACTCGGAACTGATAGCCTGCGGCCCTGTTGACGCAACCGCCTGACGGAATTCCGATGCAACGCTGGTTGATGAAGACCGAACCGGAGACGTTTTCCATCGATGACCTGCGCACGCGCAAGCTCGAGCCCTGGAACGGCGTGCGCAACTATCAGGCGCGCAATTTCATCCGCACGATGCAGCACGGCGATGAAGTGATGATCTATCACTCCAGCTGCGCGGTCCCCGGAGTGGTCGGCCTCGCGAAGGTCGCCACCGCGCCGTACCCCGATCCTGGCCAGTTCGATCCGAAGGATCCCTACTTTGACGCGGGCAGCGATCGCGGCAACCCGCGCTGGACGCTGGTGGATGTGCGCTTCGTGCGCAAACTGAAGCGTACGATCACGCTGGACGAGATCAAGGCGCTGCAGAACCTGGGCGACTTTGCGCTGACCCACCGTGGCAACCGTTTGTCGGTGCTCCCGGTTACCAACAAACAATGGAATGCCATCTTGGCTCTTGAATGAGCATCCAAACAATCGGGGACCACATGGATATCGAAGCACAGAAGCGCGCGGCCGGCGAAGCCGCGATCGAATTCGTCGAAGAAAAGGGCGTCATCGGTGTCGGCACCGGGTCGACCGTCAAATACTTCATCGATGCGCTCGCAAAAATGAAACATCGCATCGACGGTGCGGTGTCGAGCTCTGAACAATCCAGCAAGTTGCTGCGTGCGCACGGTATCCAGGTGCTCGATCCCAATGCGGTGGGCACGATCCCGGTTTACGTGGATGGCGCGGACGAGTGCGATGGTCGACGGAATCTGATCAAGGGCGGCGGCGGCGCGTTGACCCGCGAAAAGATCCTCGCTGCGATCGCGAAGAATTTCGTGTGCATCGTGGACGCGCACAAGTGCGTCGACGTGCTGGGCAAATTCCCGCTGCCGGTCGAGGTGATTCCGATGGCGCGAAGTTACGTCGCGCGGGAGATCGAACGCCGCGGCGGCACGCCGGTGTGGCGTACGGACTGCGTGACCGACAACGGCAACTGGATCCTCGACGTGCACGGCCTGCGCATCACCGACCCCATGGCAATGGAGTCGGAATGGAACCAGATCACCGGCGTGGTGACGGTGGGCCTGTTCGCGCAGCGGCCGGCGGACGTGGTGCTGGTCGGCGACGGGCGGCGCTTCTAATCCTGGACAGGGAGCGTCGGCTGCGGAGCAGTGGGCGATGCGTCCGGTAAGGAAAAGCCGGGTCCGATTGACACACCGGACCCGGCACCCGGAAGATCGCCCTCTCCGTGCCTCTGCCTCACGCGACCTTGCGCAAGGCTGCCAAGGCACCACGCATGCCGGCCACCAACTGGTCGCATGCCGATGCGCCGATGGCTTCGCGAATTTCGTTCAGCACTTCCGTGCCGGTGTCATTGGCGGCGGTCAGCGCGCCCCGGCCGGCATCCGTGACTTGCCACGTCTCGCCATCGCGGACGACCAATCCCTGCTCCAGCATCTGGCTCAGATTGTCCTCGGTGACACGGATGTTCTGCCGCACCTGTTCCGACAACACGGCAGCCGTCTGTGGTCCGGCAAACGTCAGCCGCTTGGCGAGAACATATCTGTAGTAATTCGTCAAACCGCTGGACTGGATACCCTGCTCGACGCGCTGCATCAGGGCGCCACGCAGGGCGGCCGTCATTG
>JBOHYV010000290.1:0-3925 GCA_050738135.1 Rhodanobacteraceae bacterium
ATGTCGTAGTAGAACGCGTCATCCTGGCCGAGCGGAATGCGGCGCGCCTTGCCGGTGCCGTCCTGGTCGCGGATATACAGGTCGTATTCGCCTGCCTTGTCGGAGAAGTACGCGATGGATGTGCCATCGGGCGACCACGCCGGGTCGCGATCCATGGCACCGGGGCTGTGCGTCAGATTGATCGGGCTGCCGTGCTTGGCCGGCACGGTGAGGATGTCGCCGTGGGCTTCGAACAGCGCGCGCACGCCGGTCGGCGAGATGCCCGCGTGCATGAGGTCGTCACCCACCTTGATGTAGCGCGGACGACGTTGCGGCAGATCGCCGTCGACCGTCACGGGGACCGCATGCGATTGGCCGTTGGCAAAGTCGTAGATGTGCAGCTGCCCGAATTGCGAGTAGACGACGCCGCCGGGGCCGGCCGACGCCGCGGTGATGTCAAAACCCGTGTTGTCGATGGCCTGACTGACTTTTGCGGACTTCACGTCATAGGCGTAAAGCGTGATCGGGCCGCCGCGGTCGGAGAGGAAGTACACGGTGCTGCCGACCCACATCGGGTCGTTCTCGTTGGCGTTCAAATCCGGGATGCGCACGACGCTGGAGTCCGACAGCCGCGCGAGCCACACCTGCGTGTGCTGGCCGCCCTTGTAACCCTTCCAGAACGGCTCCCACTGGAAATCCGGCACGTACGCGAGGTGGCTGCCGTCGGCCGAGTACGATCCCGATTCGGCGGCCGGCAACGGCAACTCGTGCGGAAAGCCGCCGGTCACCGCGACCGTGTACAACTGGTCGGGGTCGGCAAAGCTGTGGCGATGCGAGCGGAACAACACGTGTTTGCCATCCGGTGTCCAGCCGACGGCCGTGTCCGGACCGGGATGCCAGGTCAGCCGCTGTGGCTGGCCACCCGTGGCGGGCACCACGTATACATCGGTGTTGTGATCGTAGGTGCCGGTGAACGCGATCATCGAGCCGTCCGGGGAAAAGATCGGCATCGACAGCAGGTCCAGGCCACTTGCCAGGATGTGCGCCTGCCCGCCCGCGCGCGGCACCGTCCACAACTCGCCGCCGTATTCGAATACGATGGTCGTCTTCGACATGGTCGGGTGGCGCAGCAGCAAGGGTGTCGCAGCGCCGGCGACGTTCCAGACCGGCACGACAAGAATTGCGAGCAGTATCGGCAACGCACGGATCAGCTTACTCATGGAAAGCCCCTTGCGGATTGACTGTCGAATGACCCCGGGTGACGCCCAAGCGTCCACCTGCCCCACGCTGCACGATAGTGCCGATCGTCATTGACGCAAGCCCGGGCATCGATTTGTTGCAGCGCAACATCGGCGCTACTACCATGGCTGTGTACGATTTCCGGAGGCATCAGCCATGGCCCAGGGGCCTGACACATCACCCAAGAGCAGCGACTGGCAAGCGCTTTCCCGTCAGTATTGGGATGCGTGGACCGACGCCACGCGCAAGGCATTCGGAGCCGAGCCCGACGCGGCCGCCCCGGACAAGATGCCTTGGCAGGAAGGTCTGGAACAGTGGTCGCGGATGTTCTACGCGGGCAAGACGCAAGCTGCGCAGAGCGAAGTGATCGAACGTCTGCTGGCCGGTGCGCGCAGCTATTTCGCATTGTTGCAGTCGTTTGCCGAAAAAGGCGTGGATGGCAAGGCCGACCCGCGGGCGTGGACCGATTCGCTGCGTGAGTCATTCAACTTCCCGGGCGCCGATGCGGCCTTGTTCGACAATCCGCTGGCGCGTGCGTTGCGCGAGCTCGCGGGGCACGGCGCCAGGGGCTTCGAGCAGATGATGGAAAGCCTGAAACCGGCGATGGCAGAAACCCGCGCGCTGCTGGACCTTCCTGCATTCGGTTATGCGCGCGAGCACCAGGAACGCTACCAGCAGATGGCCAAGGCCTGGCTGGACTACCAGAACGAAACCAATCGCTACAACGCGCTGATTGCGCGTGCCAGCCGGCGGGCGTTCGAGGTGTTCGAGGACAAGCTGGCCGAGCGCTCGGATTCCGGCCCCCAGGTCGACACCGTGCGACGCCTGTACGACCTGTGGGTCGAGGCGGCCGAGGACGCCTATGCGGAAGTCGCCCTGTCCGACGAATTTCGAGAGGTATACGGTGCCCTGGTCAATGCGCAGATGCGGGTGCGCAAACACGCGCAACAGGCCGTCGCGCGGGTGTCCAGCAACCTCGGCATCCCGACCCGTACCGAAATCGACAGCATGGGCAAATACCTGCACGACGTGCGCCGCGAAGCCCGCAACCACGCGGAACAACTGCCGGCCCTGATGGCCGAGGTGGCTGCGTTGCGCGACGAGGTTGCGCGCCTCAAGCGCGCGGGTGGTTCCGGTGCGGCCAAACGAGCCACCCCCGCCACCGCGCCGCGCCAGGCAGCCCGCAAGGCCGGTAAATCGTCCGCCGCGGCCGCCAGGAAAACAGCGTCTGGCAAGGCACCGCGTCGCAAGACTCGCAAATCGACCGGCAAGGAGAAGGCATGATGGACCCGATCCGCATCGATCCGAAACGCGCGCTGGGCGAAGCCCTGCGTGCGCAGCAGAAATTGGCGGCGAGCGTCCGCACCTTGCGCGAAGTCGAGGATGTCGATTACGGCGCCACCGACAAGGAGCCGATCTACCGCGAAGACAAGGTCGTCGTCTATCGCTACAAGGGTGAAAAGAAGCCCACCGCCAAGACGCCGATCCTGATCTGCTACGCGCTGGTCAACCGGCCCTACATGGTGGACCTGCAGGAAGATCGCTCGCTGGTGAGAAACCTGCTGGCGCTCGGCGAGGACGTATACATCATCGACTGGGGCTACCCGGATGGCGCCGACCGCTGGCTGACGTTGGACGATTACATCAACGGTTACATCCGCCGCAGCGTGGATGCGGTGGCCAAACACGCCGGCGTCAAGAAGATCAACCTGCTCGGCATCTGCCAGGGCGGCGCGTTTTCGTTGTGCTTTGCGTCGTTGCAGCAGGAAAAATTGCAGAATCTGATCACGATGGTAACGCCGGTCGATTTCCACACGAAAGAGAACATGCTGTCGCACTGGACCCGCGACATGGATGTCGACTTGTTCGTGGACACCCTGGGTAATGTCCCGGCCGACCTGATGAACTTCTCCTACCTCATGTTGAAACCGGTGCGCTTGAACCAGCAGAAGTACGTCGCGATGCTGGACATCCTCGACGACAAGGTGGAACTCGAAAACTTCCTTCGGATGGAGAAGTGGATCTTCGATTCGCCCGACCAGGCCGGCGAGGCGTTTCGCGAATTCATCAAGGAGTTCTATCAGGGCAACAAGCTGGTCAAGGGCGGCCTGAAGATCGGCGGCAAGGATGTGAGCCTGAAGAACATCACCATCCCGGTGCTGAACATCTTCGCCATCCACGACCATCTGGTGCCGCCGTCGGCATCGCGGCCGATGGGGAATCTTGTGGGCACGAAGGATTACACCCAGCTCGAGTTCAAGGGTGGCCACATCGGCATCTACGTATCCGGGCGCGCGCAGCGCGAGGTGCCTTCGGCGATCCACGATTGGCTGGCCGCGCGGAGCAGGTAGCCCGCATCAACCCGCAAGGTGACGGCTGAGTTCGCAGGGTTGCAAGCGCGAACGGCGAAACCGGCCCGCAGGGTACGCGGCGTGGACGTCGCGAGTAAATCCGGGGTCTTTCGCGAAGTGCCGTTCCGGATTCCGCTCTGCTGCGTGCGGGCGACAGGACGCGTGCGGACTGGATACAATCGCGGACATGGACACATCACGCCGCCTGCGCCGGTCGCGCCGCAACCGCATGATCGCTGGCGTTGTCGGCGGCCTTGCCGATTACTTCGGCCTCGATCCCACGCTTGCGCGGATCATCTACGTGCTGGTGTCGATCTTCTCCGCGGCGTTTCCCGGCATCACCGTCTACATCATCC
>JBOHYV010000291.1:0-3908 GCA_050738135.1 Rhodanobacteraceae bacterium
ATTGGTGGAGCTGAGGGGGATCGAACCCCTGACCTCTGCATTGCGAACGCAGCGCTCTCCCAGCTGAGCTACAGCCCCACTGCTTGCCCGGGATCTACGGCAAGCCGGCGTCTCGCCGACGAGCTGCGTATGGTACCGGTGCCGCATGGATCCGCCAAGCGCGCAGCGGGGGCGGAGCGCACAGGGAGGCCCCTCAAGCGGACAGGAGCGGCGTGAGTTCGGCTTGCAGGACGCCCGCGCGCCACCCCTGCAGCGCCGCAGGCCAAATGCGGGTAGCGGCAAACTCCACGATCAGACGGCGCGGACACAGCAGGCCCGCTGGAAGGTCGAGCCCGGCGGCAATGGTCCGGACCGCTGCGCGCATCGCGTCGACGGCGCGTTTGGTCTCGCCGCCGGGCGCGGGCGGAATGGGTTGCAAGGCAGCCAGTTCTTCGGTGGTAACCGGGTGTTGCATCAGTGCCAGCAGTTCGGCACGCTGCGGCCCGCGCAGGGCCCGTTGTCCCTTCGCCCGTTCGAAGAGTTGCCGGGCGTCGCCCGGCGGTTGCCGGGACAACGCCACGGCATGCGTGTCGTCCAGCACCCATGGACGCGGACGGTCCAGCTTGCGCGCGGTTTGGTCGCGCCACAGCAGCGCGCGCTTGAGTCGTACCTGCGCTTCGACCGGCCATCCCGCGGCGCCCGGAAAACTTCGCTGTGGCTGCAGGTCGGGTTGCGTGCGGTCGCGTTGTGCGCGCTGCACCAGTTTCGCGCAGTCCTCGGCGTGCCATGCCGCACGCCTGCGCTGGTGCAACCCGGTCGACAATTTCTCATGCAGCGCTTCGAGGTGAGCCACGTCCTGCTCGGCGTAATCGAGTTGGCTTGGCGTCAACGGACGTTGCAGCCAGTCCGAGCGGGTTTCGTCCTTGGGAATGTGGACACCCAGCACGGCTGCCAGCAGGTTCTGGTAACTGAGCCCCGGGCCCATCCCGCACAACGCGGCCGCGATCTGGGTGTCGAACAGTTCCAGTGGCGCATCGCCCAGCAGCGGCGCCAGCGCTTCCAGATCTTCGCTGGCGCTGTGCATCACCACCACGCGGCCGGATACCAGTGCGCGCAGGTCCGCACCGGCGTCGTACGCCAGCGGGTCGAGCGTCCAGTGTTCGCCCGCGTGGGCCGCCTGCACCAGCGCCAGCTGCGGATAAAACGTGTTGCGACGCATGAACTCGGTGTCGACACCCACGGGGTCGTGATCGCCGGGGATGGGCAGACGGTCGCTGTGGTCGATCCATGCTGCGTTCATGGCGCGGGGGTGCCGATTGACTGGTGTTCCATTTCCGCCTGGTTTGCTATCGTGAACCGGCCAAGATAGCAGCCAACGTCCGCGCCCGCATGCCGAAGCAGCAAATCCTCAGCCGTCAACACGCCGTCGGCGGCGCAATCGGTGTCCTGCTGCTGGTGTTTGCGCTGGTTTTCCGGTTTTTCCCGGAGGCGCTCAAGGTCGAACCGGCGATCCTGAAGTCGCATTCATCCGTGGCGTCCAGTGCGCCCGTGACGGTCGGAACCCCGCCGCGCAAGCTGTCGCCGGCCGAGTCTGAACTCGATGCCGGACCGCCCATATCGCTTGCCCCCGCAGCGGTGATCGCCGCACGCGCGCGTGAAGGTACGCTGGGAAGCCATGCGGGCAAAGGCAAGGTCGCGCAGATGCTGGTCAAGGCCGGGGCTGCAGCACGCACCGGCAACCTGATCGGCTCCGGCGGGGACAGCGCGCTGGCACTGGTGCTGGCGGCCGTGCAACAGGCGCCGGATGATCCGCAAGTCAAAACCGCGGTGTCGTTGCTGCACGCGCGTCTTGTCGCGGGTGCACAGCGGTCGCTCGCGACCGGCGACGCCGGCGCAGCGCGCGCAGACCTGGATGCGCTCAGGCAGTTGCCGGGACCGCAGGACGATCTGGCGGCATTGGCTGCACGGATCAGCGCCGCGGGCGAGGTTCAACCGCTGCTGGAACAGGCCAGTGGACTGGTGCAACAGGACAAGCTGCAGGGTCCGGGCGATGACACCGCGTTGGCGATCTATCGCAAGGTGCTGACGCTGGATCCCGAGAACGTCGTGGCGCGCCAGGGTTTGCAGCGCGTGCAGCAGGCGGTGCTGGATCGTGCCTTGGCCGCCGCGGCGCAGCGCGACGATGCGCACGCGGACACGGCGTTGGCGGCGGCGGCATCGATCCTGCCGTCCTCGCCCGCGCTGGCAAAGACCCGCATGCGCATCGCCGCGCTGCGCGACGGCCGCGCCTCCAGCTTGATGGCGCAGGCCGAGTCCGCCCTCGACGCCGGCAATGTCGATCTTGCCCAGCGCCTGGCGGGCCAGGCCGGCGCGCTGGGAGCATCCACCGACGCCTTCCTTGCGAAACTGCAATACGCCCGCGAGTACGCGAGTTATCACCCCGGACAAGTGTTCGCCGACCATTTCCTGGATATCGTCGGGCAGGCACCCGCGATGGTGGTGATTCCCCGCGGAAGTTTCACGATGGGCGCGCCGCCGCGTGGTCGCACCCAGGCGAGTGCCGAACAACCGCAGCACCTGGTGACGATCGCCAAGGGCTTCGCCATGTCCCGGGCTGAAGTGACCGTGGCCGAGTTCCGCGCATTCGTGCAGGCGTCCGGCTACGTGCCCGATTCAGACCGGCTTGGCGGCGCCTCGGTCTATGACGAGACCAACGGCCGGATGCAGGCGCGCGCGGGCGTGGACTGGCAGGATGATTACGCCGGACGTCGCGCCAAGGACGACGACCCGGTGGTCAACGTGTCGTGGAACGACGCGCATGCCTACGCCGAATGGTTGTCGAAGCACACCGGCAAGCATTACCGGCTGCCCACCGAAGCCGAGTACGAATATGCCGAGCGCGCCGGCACCACCACGTTGTATTGGTGGGGCAACGGCACTCCCGACCGCAAGGTCGAAAACCTGACCGGCAGCGGCGACCGTTCGCCCACGCACCACAGCTGGGCCAATGCCTTCGAGGGCTACAGCGACGGCTATTGGGGGCCGGCGCCGGTGATGAGCTTCCTGCCCAACCCGTTCGGTTTGTACGACATCGATGGCAACGTGTTCGAGTGGGTCACCGACTGCTGGCACGAGAACTACACGCGCGCGCCGTCTGACGGCAGTGCGTGGGTCAATCCGGGCTGCACCGAACGCGTGCTCCGGGGCGGCTCCTGGGGCAGCTCGCCGGAACAGGACCGGTCGTCATTCCGGTTGGGTGCCGCGGCGGACTCCCGCAGCGGGCGGGTGGGTATTCGGGTGGTGCGTGATTTGTGATGCGCGCCGGGGCATGCGGTTTCGCCCGCGTTCATCCGCTACTCACATGAAGTTAAACAGCACAGCATTAGTCTGTGCGTGTACGAGCTGACGGAGTCTGTCATGCGCAACATCCTGCGGATATTGATCGGTGTCGTGATCCTTGCGCTCGCGGGTTGTGTCTACCCGGGCTACAGCTACGTGCGCGGTGATTACGGCGGGGGTTATTACACCGGCAATGCGTATTCCTACGACGAATACGCGCCCCCGTACTATTACGACGGCTACGGCTGTTGCGGCTGGTATGAGCCTTCCATCAGCATCGGGCTCGGCTATTACGGTGGTTACCACGGCAGTTACTACGGTCGCGGATACCGCGATTACCATGGCCGTCACTATCGGCAAAGCCGCGGCTGGCGCCATGGGGCCTCGCAAGGACACCGCTATGGCCACGATTCCCATGGCAGCGACAGGCACCATCATTGATCTGGTCGCTCGAACGGCGAATGTCTGGGTGCCCGCGTCAACTGCACGACGCCAGTGCCGATCGCAACGCAGGCAAATAACCCGCGCCGAACAGATTGACGTGGTTCAGCAGGTGATAGAGGTTGTAAAGCGGCGCGCGCTCGCGCCAG
>JBOHYV010000292.1:0-3906 GCA_050738135.1 Rhodanobacteraceae bacterium
GGGCCCGGTTCGAGGCCGCCATGATTTCCGGATCCCAGGCCACTTCCTTGCTCAGCCTCCACAACTGCTCCGCCTCCTGGTAGGAGCAGGCATGCGCAGGATCGGCGGCAATCCACCGCTGGAACTCGGCGCGACGGGGATCGTGCAGGTCCGAATCCAGCAGCCGAACGAGCCAGCGCGCGGCTTCGCGATGCGGGCGCGGATCGTTCCCGGGGCTTGTCATACCGGTCCTCATATCTACCTAAACGGATTCCCGGCCGAATCGCCCACCTTGCACCTCAATGCCTCGAGCCCTTTGGCGAGGTGCTTCTCGACCATTTTGACCGATATGCCGCAATGCCTGGCGATTTCCGCATTGGACATGTCTTGTCCGACTTTCAGCAGAAATACACGCCGACATTTGGGCGGCAGCGCCAGGATCCCGCGACGAAGCTGCACCAGCCGCCGCTGGCGCACGGCAAATTCGTCCGGAGACCGCGGATCCGCATCACATCGGTGACTTTGCACGGACGCCCGGGCGACCACCTCGGCATGCCTGACAACGCGAAACCGGTCGCAGGCGGTATTGATGGCGATGCGGTAGAGCAAGCGCCGCCAGTCCGAAGCGGGCGTGGTCTCGCGGTAGCGCAGCAGCTTGGCAATGCTTTCCTGCGCCAGGTCCTGAACGTCTTCGGCACCCCCCGTGCGGCGCCGCAGGAACCGCAGCAATTCCCCGTATTGCTGGTGAACGAAACGACCGAAGCGTTCGCCGTTGGCCGGCGCACCGACATGATGCATGCCGACCGGCGCCTCCCTCGGCGGACTCCCACCCACTCGCTTGTTTGCGGACATCGTCCGCGGATGATAGAGCAGTCCGATCTGACGCGTCCCCGCCATCGCGCCGCGGGTGATGACATCGATCCTGCTTGCGCGCGCATCCAGCCGTGGCTCGTGCACGCGGGTGGACGACGTGGGCATCCATTACCATGACCAGCCCCGTTCCCGCGTCTTTCCAATGCACGTACCCGGCACAATCGATTCTTGCGCAGCATGCGGGGCACAAGCGTGACTTCACCGCGCCTTGAAGGTCTGGACCGCGCCGCCGTGCAACAGGTGGTCGCCACGGCGCAGGCGCTTGACATGGGCCATGCCGATCAGGCGGAAGCGCAACTGCGCGGGGCGCGCCGCAACCACCCCGACCACCCGGAGGTGCTCAGGCTGCACGCCGGCATTCTCAGCCTGCGCGGCGAGCACGCCGCCGCCATCTCGGCGATGCGCCGCGCCCTCGAGCTGAGGCCACTGGATGCGCTGTACCACAACACGCTGGGCACGGTACTGGGCACCAGCGGCGATTTCGACGGCGCCTTGCGCTCGCTCAGACGCGCATGCGAACTCGAACCCGCGCTTGCGACCGCCTGGTACAACCTCGGGGTGATGCTGACACGTTGCGTGCGCAACGAGGAAGCCGCCGAGGTGTTGCAACGCGCGGTGGCGCTGGCGCCGGACAACATGGATGCCCGCGCCCTGCTGGGTGACATGCTGCGCATGCGCGGCCGCCCGCACGAAGCGGCATCCGTGTACCGCGAGATTCTTGCCGTACAGCCCCGGGCCGGGATGGCATGGTGGGGACTGGCCGACCTTCGTACCAGTGCCTTCGAGCCGGACGACATCGAGCGAATGGGCGCGGCTTTGCGTGACGACCGAACCGCCGATGAAGACTGCATCGCCATCGGATTCGCGCTGGCCGCGGCGCTGGACGAAGCGGAGCGCCACGAAGAATCGCTGGACGCACTGCAACACGCCAACGCCATCGCACGTCGTCGCCGGCGCTGGAATGCAGCAGGTTTTTCGGAAAACATCGACGCCATCACCCAGGCGTTCAAGCCGGCGCCCGCGGGCGCCGCCGGGGATCTGGGGAAGGAAGTGCTGTTCATCGTCGGCATGCCGCGATCGGGCACCACGCTGGTCGAGCAAATCATGGCTTCCCATTCGCAAGTGGAAGGCGCCGGCGAACTGCCCGACCTTCCGCTGGTATTGGCGGAAGAATCCAGACGACGCAGGTCCCCGTTCCCGCGCTGGGCAGCGTCCATGCAACGTGCCGACTGGCAACGCCTGGGCAAACGCTACCTCGAACGCACCGTCTACTGGCATCAGCGGCACGCCAGGTTCACCGACAAGCTCCCCGGCAACTGGATGTACATCGGTGCGATCCGCGCGATGTTGCCGGGTGCGCATGTGGTGATTTGCCGTCGCGATCCGCTGGAAACGTGTTTTGCCTGTTGCCGCCAGCGCCTCGTCAACAACGAATACACCCGGACCCCGGAAGACCTGGCCGCGTTCTGGCGCGATTTCGACCGGACCGCCACCGATTTCACGGCATTGCACCCGACGCACGTATACCAGCACGATTACGAGGCATTGCTGGCCGATCCCGAGTCGGGCATCCGCAAGCTCCTCGAGTGCTGCGAACTTCCGTTCGAGCCGGCATGCCTGCGGTTCCACGAAACCCGACGCGATGTACGCTCGCCGAGTGCCACGCAGGTCCGCGCACCCCTGCGCGCTGACAGCGCCCGTGCTCAACGCTATGGCGCATTGCTGGATCCGCTGAGCATGGCCTTGGGCCTGCCTCCATTCGGAGACTGACCGGCGCCGGAATCATTGGCCTTCGTTGCCGTGCCGGCTCACGCCTGCGGCGGTTCCAGCTTTAAGGCCAGCGTGTAGCGCGGCGCGTAACAGACGCGATTGGGCGGTCGGCCGACGTGCGTGATCGCGCCATCGAAGATCACCAGCCGACCCGGTCGCGGCGTGACGACCGCTTCGGCATCCTGGTCCTTGTTGTAGAACAGCGTTTCGCCGCCCCACTCCACGTTCCATTCGGGAGCGATGTACCACAACGCGGTCAGGCCCTTGCGGCCCGGCTTCGCGTCGGTGTGCGTGAACAGCATGTCTCCATACGCAGCATGGTTGCAGTAGCAACGGTAGATCCGGTACTCGTCGGCATCCTCGAAGTCACGCACCGCGCCCAGCGTGGGCTGGTAGACGGCAAGTTTGGCTGCCGTTTCCAGTGGGATGTTCAAGGCCCAGTGCCGGAATTGGCCCGTGTCCGTGCGCGCCACTTCATCACGCACGAAGCTGGCGCCGAAGAACGCTTCGGTCAGTTGCTTGATGTGCGGCAACGCAACCAGTCCGTCATAGACGCGGATCGGCCGGCCCTCGACCTGCAGGCTGCGGGTCAACGACATGAGGGGATTCCGGAAGCAAGGGTTTGCAGGTTAACAGGATGCCGACAAAGTGCTGTCCTGCACTTTGCCAACGCGTCCGCGTCACGTCGAAGTCACGCCGGAATCCGGGCGGATATCGTAACCCCAATGATCCAGCATTGGCTTCAGGACAGGCAGCACATCCTGCAGGTACTCGCGATACTGTTGCCAATGGCCCACCGCGCGCGCATGCACGGGCTCGATCACCTGGGTGTAGCTCGGGGTCCGGATGAATCCCTTTTCACGCGCGCGCGTGTCGAAGTGCAACATCGGCTCGGCATCGTCCAGGCCCAGGAACGCCGCGATGCGGCGCACATGCCCGGGTGTGTCCGCAACCAGGTCTTCATGGCGCGACAGGAATACATCCACCCCGAACAACTGCGAGTGGTATAACCAGTTCTCCATCGCGGCGACGTACGTGCGGGCAAGGTTTTCCAGGGACCTGCACGCGGCTGCCAGAGGGGCGGCACGAAAATCCTGAAGGTAGCAGCTGACAATCACGTCGCAGGGATGGCGAATTGCGAAAATGAATTTCGCGTGGGGAAACATCCGCTGGATCATCGGCAGCCACGACATGTTCAACGGGTTCTTGTCGACCAGGCGGGCGTCCCAGCGTCTCGGGACCTTGCTGCATGCCATGAGCACGTAGCCTTTGCGCAATTCGTCG
>JBOHYV010000293.1:0-3902 GCA_050738135.1 Rhodanobacteraceae bacterium
ACGCGAAAACCGCGCACCAGGATCCAGTCGATGCGCTCGGTCGGCTTGCCGGTGAAGTTGTGGAAGGTCTTGTCGGGCCCGCTGCGATGCGGCGCCACCAGCCACGCGTCATGCAAATGCCTGGTGAGCATCGCGTGCACCTTGCTGTCCGGCGTGGTGTTGAAGTCGCCGATCAGCACGAACGGCTCGTCGGCGGGCAGCTTGGCGATGCGCTTCAGGATCAACGCCGCGCCGCGTTCGCGCGCCACGTTGTCCTGCTCGCGGTACGGCAGATGCGTGTCGAACAGGATGAAGGTGCGGCCGTCGCTCTTTCGCTGAAAGCGCGCCCACGTCACCATGCGCGGCAGTGGCGTTCCCCAGGTGTCGCTGCCGGGCACGGCCGGGGTGTCGGACAGCCAGAAATTGCCGGATTTCAGCACGCGCAATTCGTCGGTACGGTAGAACACGCCCATGTGCTCGTCGCCGTCGCCGCCCCTGCGGCCCATGCCGAACCACTTGTAGCCGGGCAGCTTGGCGACGACGTAATCGCCCTGCTCCTTGTACAGCTCCTGGGTGCCGAACACGTCCGGATGCTGCCGGCGGATCGTTGCCACGAACAAGTCGCGCCTCAACTCCCAGCGTTCGGGACCGTCGTTGGGTGCCGGATAGCGCACGTTGAAGGTCATCACGCGCAGCGTGTCGGCCGCGCGCGAAGCCGGAGCGAACAGGCCTGTCGCGGCCAGGCAAAAGACCAGCAGCATGGATTGCGACGTGGCATTGCGCAGTTTCATGTGACTGCCCCTATCGTAAAACCATGTCGTCCGCGGCGTAGGACGGCGGCCGGTCCTCTCGTGCGGCACCCCACGTCGTATCCGGCGTGTTCCGCACCCGGAAATCGAGCGTGGTGGTTTTGGCGTGCGGATTGGTCAGCAGCGATGACGATAGCCAGTCCCTGGACCACGGCTTGCCATCGAGGGTCAGGCCGGAGACATAGGTTTTGGCTGTGGCGCCCGGCGCCGAAATCACCACCGTGTGCCCATTGCCCAGGTGCAGCGTCGCGTGCGGGAATACCGGCGCGCCCAGCACCAGCACCGGCGCGCCCGGGGTTTCCGGATACACGCCGAGGTACGCCCACACCAGCCACGAGCTCATCGCGCCGAGGTCATCATTGCCGGGTTCGCCGCCGGGGGAATCGGAGTACACCTCGCTGATCAGGCGATGCACCACGGCCTGCGCCTTCCAGGGTGCGCCCGCATAGTCGTAAGCCCACGGCATCGTCAGCGCCGGTTCGTTGCCGGCCCAGTAGTACGGCTTGGCGGGGCCAACGTTGAGTTGTTCGAACAGCGTATCCAGGCGTTTCACGGCGACCTTGTCGCCGCCCATCGCTTCGAACAGGCCGGCAAAATCCTGCGGCACCATCCACGTGTACTGGATAGTGTTGCCTTCCTCGAAACCGCGCTGGCCAAAGGATTTCGGGCGAACGTTGAAGCCCGCATCGGACGCGTAGGAACCATCCACCGCGCGCGGTTCCGAATAGCCCTTGAAGCCGCGGAACGAGGCCTGCGTGTCGAACGTGTCGCGCCAGCGGCCCGACTGCTTCAGGAATTTCTGGTACGTGGCGGTATCGCCCAGCGCCTGCGCGAAGCCGGCGATCGCGTAATCGGCCACGGCGTATTCCAGCGTCTCGGAGGCGTTGCCGGGCACGTAGCCCAAGCGGTCGTAGGCATGCAGGTTCGGGCGTTCGGCGAAGGTGCCCGACCACGCATCGGGCTCGGGTGTCCGGGTCGCGCCCTTGACCATCGCCGCCAGCGCCGCCTTCGTGTCGAAATCACGCGCGCCGAAGAGGTAGGCTTCGGCGATCACCGGGTCGGCCGCATCGCCGTTCATCACGCCGGTGTAGTCGTTGTCGTAGGCCCACTTCGGCAACCAGCCGCCCTGCTTCTGGTCGTTCAGCAGCGAACGCATCATGTCGCTGGTGCGGTGCGGATCAAGCAGCGCCAGCAGCGGCGTTTCGGAACGGTAGATATCCCAGCCGGAAAAGTTGGTGTACTGCGCGGATTGGCCGGCGTGCAGGTGATGCACCTTGCGATCGAAGCCGATGTACGCGCCATTGGCGTCGGAGAAAACGTTCGGATGCAGCAGTACGTGGTAGAGCGCGGTATAAAACTGCACCTGCTCATCGTGGCTGCCGCCCTGCACCGCGATGCGCGAAAGCTGCCGGTTCCACGCCTGCCGCGCCGCGTTCTCCACGGTTTTCAGATCCCAGCCCGGAATTTCCTTGTCGAGGTTCTGGCGTGCATCGGCGGTACTGACGTAGGAGATCGCCACTTTCAATTTCACGTCGCGCTGCCGGCGCGCATCGAACGACACCCATGCACCGGTGTCGGCGCCTTCGCTGCCGCGCGAGCCGGGCTGGACGTCGCTGCCTTGCCAGGTGCCGAACCCACTGAAGGGGCGATCGAACCTGGCGACGAAATACAGCGTGGTGCCGCTGGCGGTGCCGCAGAAATGGCCGGCGCTCACGCTGCCGGCGACTTCGTCGTTGCCGACGATCCGCACGCCGGAAGCGGGGCTGCCGGCTTGCGCATCGGCCACCTTGAATACGAAATTCGCCTGCGGCGTGGCTGGAAACCGGAAACTGCCGAGGCCGCTCCGAAGCGTCGCGGTCAGTGCAATGTCGATCGCCGAAGGCGTGCCCGGCGCCAGGGTCACCGCGTAGCGACCGGGGCTCGCGCTTTCGTGGCGATGGTCGAACGGCTGCGACGACTTGCCGGGTGCCGAACCGACCGCGCCGGTGGTGGGCAGGATCGGTATCTCACCGCCCGCGGAACAACCCGGTCCCGACACGTGGGTGAGGCTGAAACCGTCGATCGTGTGATCCTTGTAGGCGTAATCGCCGCCGGCCGGACGCGAAGGCGTCGTCGGACTCCAGCTCAACATCCCGAACGGCAAATCCGCGCCCGGGAACGTATCCACATCGCCGGCGACCTTGCCGCCGTTGCCGGTGCCGATGAACGGATTTACCAGCGCGGCCGGATCATCCGGGGCCTGCTGCAGCGCCGGCGGCTGTGCGGCGACGCCCAGCGGCAATCCGATGCCCAGCAGCACGGCGATGAGGCTCCCGGCCAGAACACGCGCTCGGGACGAAAAAGACACGCTCCGGTCAATCATGTTGTGCGTGCTCCTGCAGCGGAAGGGCAAGGCGGGCCCGACGTCGAGCTGAATCGGGGTCCAGCCCGCAATGGTAACGGGTCGATATGCGCCGATTCCATGCAACCATCGGCACAGGCGTAGCCCCGTCACAACCGGTTCAACGGCAAACGCAGGTAGTGGCGCCCGTCGGCTTCCGCGGGTGGCAAGCGCCCCCCGCGGATATTGACCTGCAGCGCAGGCAGCAGCAGCCGCGGCACCGCCAGCGTGACGTCGCGCGCACGGCGTTTGGCGACAAAAGCCTCATTGTCCGAGCCGGCGATCCACGCATTACCCTGCGCCTCGGCCGCAATCGAGGTTTCCCGCACGGGCGCGTCGCGACCCTCCGGCGGGTAGTCGTGGCACAGGAACAATCGCGTGGTTTCCGGCAACGCCAGGATGCGGCGTATCGACGCGTACAACTGCGCCGCATCGCCTCCCGGAAAATCGCAGCGCGCGGTGCCGAGGTCGGGCGCGAACAAGGTGTCGCCGATGAACGCGGCGTCACCGATGATGTAGGTAAGGCCGTCGCGGGTGTGGCCGGGCGTCACCAGCGCACGCAGCGTGAGCGAGCCGACCGTCAATGCGTCGCCATCGTCCAGCAGGCGATCGAACTGACTGCCGTCGGCGGTGAACTCGTCGTCCAGCCCGAACACCTGCTTGAAATGCGCCTGCACCTCGACGACGCCACGGCCCATCGCGATGGGCGCGTGCAACGTTTCGTGCAAATAGCC
>JBOHYV010000294.1:0-3901 GCA_050738135.1 Rhodanobacteraceae bacterium
GTCGTGAACAACGATTCCTGCATCACATCGACACCGCGCATGCCCAGCTCCCCTCACCGTTATCGTTCGCGAAGCTTACGCGTGCCGCGCTGTAGCAGGGATGAATTTCAACAGCCTGCTAGTCTATTTCTCTTCTATTTTTCTTCAGCATGCTGAAGATTTGACCCGCCCACGCTGACGACAAAAAGTACAATTCCGGGAAAGACTGGCCGTCGTTCCGGTACTGCCCCCGCTTATGCCAAACAGCTTTGCTGACAAAGGTGACCGGTTCCCTGGTCTGGCGCGATCGCGGATTTGGCCGGTCCCGACCCCAAGGCGACGTTCGCGACTGTCTACTGTAAGGAAGGCTGATCACCAACGCCGGAGTCAAGCAGCGGCATAGTCGCTCGCGCTGCGCTGCACCATGCGGGCAGGTTGACGAGGGTCTCATAGATGCAGCCCACTGGCGCACCTCAATCATGCCGGTGCTGGTGATGGATGTCGGGGTAATGCGGATGGCTGTGCGTGATCGGTTCGTGAGTGTGTGGATGCGTATGCGGCTCGGTGCCATCCCAAGGAAAATCGTGGGTGTGCTGGTGGTGGATGTCGTGCACGTGGCGATGCGTGTGGGTGATGGCTTCGTGCATGTGCATGTGTTCGTGGCGCTCGGTCAGGTGTAGCCACACCCCGACGCCCATCAGAGCTGCGGCGACCCAAAAGAGCATCGAGGCGTGTTCGCCAAAAGCGACGATGGCGATCGCGGCGCCCAGGAATGGCGCAGTGGAAAAGTAGGCACCGGTGCGCGCCGTCCCTAGTCCGCGCAGCGCGAGTACGAACAGCACCAAGCTCACGCCGTAGCCCAGCAACCCGACTGTCATGGCTTCACCGATCACCGGTGCGGTCGGCAGCTCGGCGCCCAGCGTCAGCGCGATGCTGGTGTTCACGACGCCCGCCACCGTGCCCTTGAGTCCGGCGAGAAACAACGCATCGGTCGCCGAAACCTTGCGGGTGAAATTGTTATCCAGCGCCCAGCACAGGCATGCGCCCGCAATCAGGATGGCGCCCCAGCCCAACCCGGTGTTTTGATGCGGCTCCGGCCACGCCAGTACGACAGCGCCGACAACGATCGCCAGCATGCCGGCCACGACGTGGCGATCGGTGTTTTCGCGGAACACCACCCAGGCGATCAACGCCGTCAGCACCGCTTCGAGGTTCAGCAACAGCGAGGCCGTCGCAGCCGGGGTGCTCATGAGCCCCAGCATCAGCGCGAGGGGGCCGAGTACCCCGCCAAAACCGATCGCAAGCAGCAGCCACAACCATTCGCGCCCTGACATGGCTGGCGTCCGCCAGCCGCGATCCCGCACCAGCCGGATGATTCCGAGACCCACGCCGCTTCCGAGGTACAACAAACCCGCCAACAGCACCGGCGACACGTCGTGCAGCAGCTGCTTGGCAAAAGGCACGCTGGCGCCGAACAGCAAAGCCGCGGCCAATGCTGCAACGACGGCGGGCGAGCAAGACGGGCGCTTCATCAAATGGACCTTTTGCCGGGTGGTTGGATTATCCGTTGCATCGCCGCGTGGCTGCTCAAGCGAGTCACCGGATGATCACGCACGCTGCGAACACCACGTAGAACAGGGCCATGGAGGCCAGTAGCTTGCGCGACGTGGTGCCACGGTGGTCATCCACCGGTGGTTAATGCCGGCACCGAGATCGTGGAGGCCGCTGACGGCATTGCCATTCCCGACGTGGATGACTGCGCATGCGGTTCAGCACCGTGACCGTAAGCGTGATCCTGGCCCATGTCCATGTCTTCATCCGGCGGTGCCTTGGCAACGATCGCCTTGTACTCGGCGGGCGTCATGCCCGGCAGTTTTTCGATGAACGCCACCATGCTCCAGATAGTTTGATCGTTGTGGCCGGCCATGCCCCAAGCCGGCATCGCACTCATCTTGATGCCATGCTTGATGACCCAGAACGCATCCTGCGGATCGATGTGCAGCTTCGAGAGGTTCGGCGGTTGCGGATACATGCCCTCGCGCAGCTCGGAATTCTCGACGCCGGGTTCGAGGTGGCAGCCGGTGCACATGGCCGCGTACTGGCCCGCGCCCTTCAGGATCAATTGCGGATCGTTCAAGTCTGGCACCTTGATGTCCTCCGAACGCACATGGATGGAGCGGTCGCGCACCGCTTGCAGGATGTTGTAAGTCAGGCGCCAGTGATGATCGTCGGCGCCGATGTTGTACAGCCCCGAGTAAGCGAAAATGCCCAGACCGATCGCGATGGCGACCAACACCGCGGTCACCACCAGTACGTGTTCAGTGTGTTTCTTCATGGAAGGGGCTCCCTCAGAACCAGAAACGAATGCCCGCGACCAGGCGCGGATCGAAAGCGGGGTCACCCGCGATTTCAGCAAGATCGGCCGTCCGGCCAAACTTGCGCTCGAACTCCACGCCGACGTAGGGCGCGAATTTGCGGGTGAATTCGTAACGCAAGCGCAACCCCAAGGTGGCATCGGACAGCCCGGAGCCGATGCCGCGCTGCGGGTCGTCGCGGCCATACAGGTTGGCCTCGAAACGTGGCTGCAGGATCAGCCGCTGCGTCAGCAGCAGTTCGTATTCCGACTCGAACCGAAACGCCGTGCGGCCGGCTTGCCCGACGTAAAAGGTTGCCTCGATGTCAAACCAGTACGGGGCCAGACCCTGAATGCCGAATGCGGCCCAGGTGCGCCCGGGGCCGACGCCGAAATCATGGCGCACACCTGCTTGCGTGTTCCAGTAGATGCCGACTGGGTGCGCCCACAAGGCTTCGGTGCGCAAGTCCTGCAAGCGCCCGGCACCGGTTTCGCCTTCCGCCTTGACCCACAGTTTGTTGGCATCGGTGCCGTACCAGCCCTGCGCGTCCAGCGCGACGCCGTTGCCGTCGCGCCCGTCGAAGTATTCGAGGCGGTCGATCAGGAGCATCGCGAGCGGCTTGCCGCCGGCCATGACCGCACCGCCCAGAGGACCGTAGCCGATGCCGCCGGAGTAATCCGCACCGCGCGCGTCAGCCGGCGCCTTGCCGCCCTGCATCTGCATGCCCTGCATGTCCATCTGCATGGGTTCGAGGTTGAGCCCCCGGACCACGGGCCGAATGCCGATCTGCGAGCCGGTGTCGAGTTTCCGCAGCTTGCCGGTCAGGTTGGGCGGAGGTTGCATGGACATGCCTTGCATAGACGACATCTCCATGCCGGACATCGCGCCGGTGTGTTGCGCGTGCTGCTTGCTTGGCGACGGTTGTTGCGGCGGCATCGCCATCCTGGGCATCGAATCCGCAGCAGGATTCTGCACGCGCGCTTTCTTGCCCAGTGGTTGCTTTTCCCGTGTGGCTGGTTTGGCGGACGTCTTGGCTGGATTGTGCATCTGCGGCATGTCCATGTCTTGCATGGAATCCTGCGCGAGTGCCGGTACGGTTGCGAACGCAAACGCGATGCCGGCGCCAATGCAAAACATCATGCAGTACGGGGTGGCGTTCATGACACCACCATTTCGCGGAACATGCCCGCTTCCATGTGGTAGAGCAGATGGCAGTGGTACGCCCATCGGCCCAGCGCGTCGGCCATCACGCGGTACGTCACGCGTTGCGCGGGTTGCACACTGATGGTGTGCTTGCGCACCTGGAATTCCTGTTCCGGCGATTCCAGCTCGCTCCACATACCGTGCAGGTGGATCGGGTGGGTCATCATGGTGTCGTTGCACAGGATCAGGCGCAGATGCTTGCCGTAAGGAAAGTGAACCGGTTTCGCCTGCGAGAACTTCAGGCCGTCGAAGCCCCAGACGAAGCGGTTCATGTTGCCGGTCAGGTGCAATTCGATTTCATCGGTCACCGGTGGCGTCGGGTACAGCGACCCACCGATGGTGTGCAGGTCGTCGTAGGTCAGCAC
>JBOHYV010000295.1:0-3900 GCA_050738135.1 Rhodanobacteraceae bacterium
GTGCGCACGCGACGCTGGCGGCGCTGCAGAAATCAAAGGCCCACTTCCCGGAAAGGCAGGCGGCGGCAAAGTTGTACAAGGAACTTGGCGGCACAGCGGGCAAGTAACCGCACGTTGCTCCCTCTCCCCCGGAGCGAAACGGCCGCTCGAGGGAGAGGGCTTGGTCATCGTCATTTCGTGGGGGAATCCGAGCCGCTGCATGGGGCGCCACCAGCGGCGCGGCCAGGGCAGACCCGGCGCAAGGAGATGAAGTGAATCAAACGCGGATGCACGGCCGCCGTTCCGTCCTCGTCACCGGCGGCGCTGGCTACATCGGCAGCCATGTCGTGCTGCAGCTGGTCGAGGCGGACGAGCACGTGGTGGTGCTGGATGACCTTTCAACCGGTTTCCGCGAATCGGTAATCGGCGCCGAGCTGGTGGTCGGCAATGTCGGCGATCAGGCGCTGGTTGCCAAGATGCTGCGCGAGCGCGATGTCGGCACCGTGATGCATTTCGCCGCACGCACTATCGTGCCGGAATCGGTGGCCGATCCGTTGCGCTATTTCGGCAACAACACCTGCGCGACCCGCAACCTGCTGGCCTGCTGCAAGGATGCAGGTATCGAGCAGATCGTGTTTTCGTCGACCGCGGCGGTGTACGGCATACCGGAGGGTGGCAGCGCCAGCGAAGACACGCCCACCGCACCGATCAATCCGTACGGCTCATCCAAATTGATGAGCGAGTGGATGCTGCGCGATCTCGCGGCCGCCGGCGGGCCGCGCTACGTCGCGCTGCGTTATTTCAACGTCGCCGGTTGCGATCCCGCCGGGCGCGTCGGGCAATCCACGCAACACGCGACCCTGTTGGTGAAGGTCGCCTGCGAGGCGGCGCTCGGGAAGCGTCCGCGGCTTGCGATTTTCGGCACCGATTACGCGACGCCCGATGGCACCGGCGTGCGCGACTACATCCATGTGGACGATCTGGCGCGCGCGCATCTCGCTGCGCTGGATTATCTGCGTGGCGGCGGCGCGTCGACCATCCTCAACTGCGGCTACGGTCATGGTTATTCGGTACGCGAGGTGCTCGCGGCGGTCGGACGCGCGCACGGTTCGCCGGTGCCATTCGCCGAAGAGCCGCGGCGCGCCGGGGATCCACCGTCCCTGGTCGCGGTGGCGGATCGCATCCGGGACACGCTTGGCTGGCAGCCGCGCCATGACGACCTGGATTTCATCGCGCAAACGGCCCTGGCCTGGGAGCGCAAGCTGGTGGCGGCCGGGCACTGACCGGCCGCACGGACAGACGCAAGATGTCGTTTCCGGTACCCGCAACTTCCCCGCTGCCATATGCACTGGTGTTGCTGGTGGTGCTCGTGGTGGCTTGGCGCTGGTTGCCGGGCGGCGTGCGCTACGCAGGTGTCATCGTCGAGATCCTGCTGGTGGTGTTGATGACGCCGCTGGGGGCCAACACGCTGGCGCGCATGGTGGAGTCACGCGCGCCGCCGGCGAGTGCATGCAAGGCGCCGATGCCTGACACGGTGGTGGTGCTGGGCGCCGGTTTCGCCTACCCCCCCGCTTCGCCCGACGATTTCGGGGCCCTGCATCTGGCCGGCCTGCAGCGGGTGTTCGCAGGCGTGGCCTTGTGGCGACGGATCCCCGGTGCACGTCTGGTGATCGCGGGCGGCGGCGGCAGCGGGCGCATCCGCGAAGCCGTGCCGATGGCGAATCTTGCGATGCAGCTGGGCGTGCCTGCAGCCTCCGTCGAAATCGAGGACCGCTCACGCAATACGTGGCAGAACGCGCGCAACGTGGCGGCGTTGACGCCGCCGGTGCCCAAGCGCATCTGGCTGGTGACTTCGGCCATGCATCTGCCGCGCGCGCTGGGCGCATTCCGCGCGTGGGGGTTCGAGCCCTGCGCGTGGCCGAGCAACTTGCCGGAGGCGCGCCTGAAGATCTGGCCATGGGCCTTCGTGCCGCAGGGAAGTGCGGTGAGTACCGCGAGTGTCGCGCTGCACGAGCTGATCGGCGAGGCGGAATACGCGTGGCTGGAATGGCGGCACGCGCGACATGCGACTGCGGAGGCAAGGCACTGAGGGCGGGGGAAGCGAGAAGTGTTCGCTGTGCTCGCTGTAAAGCCGCGCCTTCGGCATTGCAAAGAACCATCCCTGGTGCTGAAGCACCGCCTGCAATCGCGCTGACGCGCGACTTCACCTCAAACCCCGTAGTAACCCCGGTACCAGTCGACAAACTTGCGGATACCCTCTTCGACCGGCGTGTCGGGTTTGTAGCCGGTGTCGCGTGCGAGTTCCGTCACTTCCGCACTGGTGTCCGGTACGTCGCCCGGCTGCAGCGGTAGTAGATTCTTCCCGGTCTTGCGTCCGAGGCAACTTTCAAGCACCTCGATGTAATGCGAGAGCTGCACGGGATGGCTGTTGCCGATGTTGTACAACCGGTAGGGCGCGGAAGAAGAAGCGGCACTCGGGTGCACCGGGTCGTAATCCGGATCGGGCGCCGGCACGCGGTCGAGCGCGCGGATCACGCCTTCCACGATGTCGTCGATGTAGGTGAAATCGCGGGTGTGGTGGCCGTGGTTGAACACGTCGATCGGCTCGCCCGCGAGGATTTTTTTCGTGAACAGGAACAGGGCCATGTCCGGGCGCCCCCACGGCCCGTACACGGTGAAAAAGCGCAGGCCGGTCGTTGGCAGTCCGTACAGATGGCTGTAGGTGTGCGCCATCAGCTCGTTGGCCTTCTTGGTGGCCGCGTACAGGCTGACCGGGTGATCGACCGGATCCTTGACCGAGAACGGCAGCTTGCGGTTGGCGCCGTACACCGAGCTCGACGACGCGTACACCAGATGTTCGACGCCGCCGTGCCGGCACGCTTCCAGGACGTTGATGAAACCGACGAGATTGGATTCGACGTAGGCGTAGGGGTTTTCGATGGAATAGCGCACGCCCGCCTGCGCGGCGAGGTTGACCACCCGTTGCGGACGGAAGTCATTGAATGGCTTCTCCAGTGCGGGACGATCCTGGATGCCCACTCTGGCGAACCTGAAATTCGGATCCGGCGTCAGGCGATCGAGGCGCGCCTGCTTCAGGGCCACGTCGTAATAATCATTGAGATCATCGACGCCCAGCACTTCATCGCCGCGCGCCAGCAGCCGCAGGCTCAGGGCCGATCCGATGAAGCCGGCGGCGCCGGTAACGAGTACGCGCATCTACTGTCCTTGTGCGATCAACGGTGCATGTTAGTAGGGCGGGCATTGCCCGCCTTGTCTCGACTTGAATCCAATCCGCAAGGTTCCTTCTCCTCCGATGAAGCCGGCGGCGCCGGTAACGAGTACGCGCATGCAAAGCTCCTCGGGTGCCTTGTATCAGCGCGCCTTTCCCTTCTCCCTCCGGGAGAAGGTGGCGCAAAGCGCTGGATGAGGGTTCGAATTCGCGAAAGATCTGCTGACACTGTGCGAATGCGGGCCCTCGCCCGCCCCTGCGGGGCACCCTCTCCCGAGGGGAGAGGGTGTGTTTCGCCGAGGAACGGCGCTGATCCGAACTGGCCATTCGAAAGCTGATTTACAGTCTGTCATCCGCGCTGCCACGCGGCAGCACGTTCTTGACGTCGAACAGCACGCAGCCGGGCTTGCCCAGCGCGCGCAGGGCCGAAACGCCCATCTCGGTGAACTGGTGGTGCGCCACCGCCAGCACGATGGCGTCGTAGGCGCCGGAGTGAAGGTCGGATGCGAGGTCGATGTTGTACGCCTGTTTGGCCTCGGCGCGATCCACCCATGGATCGTACACATCGATGTCGGCATGACAGGCGCGGAACTCGTCGACGATGTCGGTGACGCGGGTGTTGCGCAGGTCCGGACAGTTTTCCTTGAATGTGAGGCCCAGCACCAGCACCTTCGCGCCCGCGACGTGGATGC